>JAAZOT010000074.1 GCA_012797605.1 Spirochaetales bacterium
AGTTGTTGCTACAAAGGGACATATAAGGGATTTACCTAAATATAGTCTTGCAATAGATATCAAAAATTCATTTGAACCAAAATATGAGACACCTAAAGAGAAGAAAGAGACGATAGATAAACTTGTCAATCTTTCAAAAAATAAGGAAAATATCTTTCTTGCGTCGGATAATGATAGGGAAGGGGAAGCCATCGCCTATCATGTAAGCGAGATTATTAAAGAGAAAAATGACCAAAACCTTAACTTCAAAAGGATAGTGTTTAACGAAATTACAAAGCCAGCGATACTTAATGCCCTTGAAAATCCAGGTGAAATAGATGTTAAAAAAGTAGATTCACAGAAGGCAAGAAGGGTTCTAGATAGACTTGTTGGTTATCAGGTTTCTCCAATCTTATGGAAAAAAGTCCTTAAAGGGATATCGGCTGGTAGGGTTCAAACAGTTGCTTTAAGATATATTGTCGAAAGGGAAGAAGAAAGGGAAAATTTTAAACCAACTCCATACTGGCCAATTTATGCGACTGTTGAGAAGAAATACAAATTTGAGCTTAAAAAAATTGATGATAAACCTTACGATAACAAAGAAATTAAGCAAAAGGAAGAAGCTGAAAATAGGATAAATAATCCAGATAAGCTAAAAGAAGGTAAGATAGATAGTCTTACAATAACTTCATCTTCAGCTAAAAATATCCCTCCATTTGTAACCTCGACTTTACAGCAAACTGCTTTCAGGCTTTTTAATTATTCTCCAAAAAGGACCATGTCTATTGCTCAAAAATTGTACGAAGGAGTAAGTGTCAGAAATGAACAAAAAGGTTTAATAACCTATATGAGAACCGATTCTGTAAGAGTATCTCAGATAGCAGTATCGCAGGTAAAGAATTTTATAAGCGAAAACTATGGTTCAAATATGGTTCAAGCTATCTCAAATTATCAGTCAGATAGTAAAAATGTTCAAGATGCGCATGAAGCAATCCGACCAACAGATGTTTTTCTTAAACCTGAAGATTTGAAAAATTATCTTTCAAAGGAAGAGTATAATATATATGCAATAATATGGGAAAGATTTGTCTCAGCTTTTATGAAGCCCCCAGTATATAAAAATCTTACCATAAAGATGACTGCAAGAAATATGCTTTTTGAAATAAAGTTCAAATCTGTCGTCGAGAAAAACTCGCTTCAGATATTAAATTTGCTTAAACCAGATAGTAAAGATGAGGAGTTCCCAAACTTTAAAGAAGGGGATATAGTTAAAATAACAGATATAGAGATTATTGAAAAGATGACAGAACCACCTGCAAGATACGATGAGGCTTTACTTATTAAAAAGCTTAAAGATGAAGGTATAGGAAGGCCTTCCACCTATGCTACGATACTAGATATCCTTTACAATAGAAACTATGTTGTTAAAGAAAACAAAAAACTAGTCCCAACCGAGGTTGGGAAACTTACCGTAAATTTTTTGAAAAAATATTTTGCAGATATTTTTGACTATGGTTTTACGGCTAAGATGGAAGAGAATCTAGATAAAATCGAAGAAGGTAAGTTAAAGTATTTAGATGTGATGACAGATTTCTACAGTAGATTTGAACCACTTATCAAGTCTACCGATAAAATGGAATCATTAAAAGAAAAACTTATCGTTAAGACTGGACTAAAATGTGAAAAATGTGGTGGTGATATGCTTATAAGGCAATCTAAGAATGGGCAATTTTTAGGTTGTTCAAATTACCCTAACTGCACAAATACCAAAGCTTTATCCTATGGGGTTTGTCCAAAATGCAACAAAGGTTTTGTTGTTAAAAGATACTTTAAGAATAAAACATTTTTTGGTTGCTCAACCTACCCAAAATGTGATTTTATAACCAACAAAAAACTCGATCTAATGAAATGCCCTAAATGCGGAAGCTTTATGTATAATGATGAAAATAAAAAAGCAATAATATGCTTAAATCCCGAATGCGACTATAAGATAGAGATTGAAAAAAATGATTTATAATTTTTAATATGGGACAGATCAAGATAATAGATGCTGTAGAGGTTTTTTGTTGCTACATTCAAAAGATAAAGCAGTACTCGATAAATACTTATCAAAATTACTATTCTGATTTAGTTGAATTTTCAAATTTCGCTCAAAAAAATTGGAAAATAGAGAACCTAAGCGATCTTTCAACCGAGGTTGTAAGGTCATTTTTGTCTGAACTTCGCTTACTTAAAAGGCAACCGACAACTTTAATAAGGAAAAGATCGGCAATTCACTCATTTATAAGATTTTGTGAGCAGAGAAACTTTATCCAAAGGGGAGTAATAATTTTTCCAAAAGGGTTTCGTGGAGAAAGGAAGCTACCTGAATTCTTTACTAAGTCTCAGATCTCTTCCTTCATAAATTTTTTAAAAACAAAAGTGGATGAAAATGATTATTATTCCTATAGAGACTACATTATAATCTTGCTTTTGACTTTTTGTGGAATTCGTGCATCTGAACTGATAATGATGAAAAAAGAGAATATCGATCTGAGTCATAATATTATAAAGGTTACTGGAAAGGGGAAAAAACAAAGGATTATCCCTTTCCCTGCCAACTTGAAAGATAGTTTCGAAAAGTATTTGAACCTTATAGATATTAACAATCTTGAGTATCTATTTTGCAATAAGAGAAAAATAAGATTGACTAGACGCGGTCTTTTTTATATATTATCTATAAGGATGCAGCAGTACGGTTCTTCTTTAAATATTCATCCTCATAAGCTAAGACATACTTTTGCGACACTTCTCTTAGAAAATGGCGCAGATATAAGGATGATTCAGAAATTTCTAGGTCATGAATCCATAGCAACAACAGAAAAATACACTCAACTAGATAAACAGAGGAAGATAGAGTTATATAAAAAGTTTCATCCTCACGCCTAAATGATGGGGAAAAATTAAAAAAAAATTAAATAATAAGAAATTGGAAGGGAAAATGGAAAAGATGCATGCAACGACAATTCTATGCGTTAAAAGAGATGATTCGGTATGTATGGCTGGTGATGGGCAAGTAACTCTAAGCAATATAGTCATAAAACATACAGCAAGAAAGATTAGGAAGATTTATAAAGATTCTGTATTGGTTGGTTTCGCTGGTGCTGTAGCGGATGCTTTTGCACTTCTTGAAAGATTTGAAGAGAAACTAAATAAATATTCTGGAGATCTTCAAAGGGCTAGCTATGAACTTGCAAAAGAATGGAGAACAGATAAGATTTTAAGAAGACTCGAAGCCATGATGATAGTTGCAGACAAAAATGATCTTTTCTTGCTTTCAGGCTCGGGTGAAGTAATAAAACCAGATGAACCTATTGTAGCCATAGGTTCAGGTGGTCCTTATGCCTATGCAGCAGCAAGAGCATTATATGAAAATACTGACTTGAACTCAAGGAAAATATGTGAAAGCGCCATGAAAATAACTTCAGATATCTGTATTTATACAAATTCTAATATCATTATTGAGGAGATTCAAAGTGGAAAATAGTAATATTGAAAATAAAATGGAATTAACAAAAGAAAGTTTAAATAGCAAGATAGATTTGGACAATCTTACACCAGCCGAAATAGTCAAGATGTTAGATAAGTATATAATAGGACAGGATAAGGCTAAAAAAGCAGTTGCAATAGCATTAAGAAATAGAAGCAGAAGGAAAAAACTGCCAAAAGAAATGAGGGATGAGATAATACCTAAAAACATAATCCTTATAGGTCCAACTGGTGTTGGAAAAACTGAGATAGCACGAAGAATAGCCCAGCTAACAGGTGCACCTTTTATAAAAGTAGAAGCAACAAAATATACAGAGATCGGTTATGTCGGTAGGAATGTCGAACAGATAATAAGAGATCTGATGTCAAATGCTGTGTCTTCTGTTATCAAAGAACAGATGGAACTTTTTAAGGAAAAAGCAAAAGAAAAGGTCGAATCCATTATTTTAAGCAAATTGATGCCTTCAGATGATGAACCTTATGCCACTTCCGATGGAAGAATAGAGGTGGTTGGTGAAGTAAGTAAAAAACCAAGTACAACCTATGAAAAGATAAAAGAACTATACAATCAAGGTAAATTCGATGATAAGATCATAGAAATAGAGGTAAAAGAGAGTCAAAATTTGGGAGATATGTTTAATATCCCAGGTATGGAAGATATTGGTGTTGCAATTGGTGGGATATTTCCTCCATTTGGTCAGAAGAAGAAGAAAAGAAGAGTAAAAGTCTCAGAAGCGAAGAAGATCCTAGAAGAGATCGAACTTGAAAAGATGGTAGATAAAGATTTAGCAGCTGAAATAGCCAAAGACAAAGTTGAAAACATGGGGATTGTCTTTATAGATGAGATAGATAAAATCATTGGCGGAAGATCAGAAAGTGGTCCAGATGTCTCAAGGGAAGGAGTTCAAAGAGATTTACTACCTATTGTCGAAGGTACAACAGTCATGACAAGATATGGACCTATAAACTCAGATCATATCCTTTTCATTGCAGCAGGTGCATTTTCATTTCACAAACCGTCGGATTTGATACCAGAACTTCAGGGAAGATTTCCTATAAGAGTAGAATTAAATCCTTTGACTAAGGAAGACTTCAAAAGAATATTAGTGGAACCAAAAAATGCCCTTATCACTCAATATAAAGCCCTTTTAAAGACCGAAGATGTCGATCTTGAATTTACAGAGGATGCCATAGATTATATAGCCGAGATTTCAAGTGATGTTAACACAAAGACAGATAATATTGGTGCAAGAAGACTTCATACCATAATGGAACTTGTTTTGGAAGATCTTCTATTCAAAGCAAATGAATATGCTGGGCAAAAATTCGTTGTAGATAAGAGTTTTATACAGTCTAAGGTTTCTGATGTCTTTGAAAAGAAAGATATAATGAAATACATACTATAGTAAAAGGCTACTAAAAGAAAAAATTTCTACTACAAGATTAGATTAAAAAACAAGAAGAGCTATTACTATTATTCCAAGAGCTATCCTATACCAACCAAAAATGTTAAAGTTATGTTTTTGAATAAACCTTATGAATGCTTTAATCACTACTAAAGCTACGATAAAGGAAAATAAAAATCCAACTATTAAGGTATAGATCATTTCATTTGTAAATACTATCTTTGCGTCAAATATAGAAAAGACTCCTGCGCCGACTATAGTAGGAATGGCAAGGAAAAATGAAAATTCAGCTGCATTTTCTCTAGATAATCCTACAAGAAGTCCTCCGATGATGGTAGCAGCAGAACGGGAAGTCCCTGGAATCATTGCAAGTACTTGAAAAAGTCCAATAAGTAGCGCTTTTTTTAACGAAAGATTACTCATAATATTTTGCTTTTCAGCAGTTTCACTAGCATTTTCACTAGCAGATCCACTCCCTATTTTTCCACCTAAGTTTCCCTTTGTAATCAAAATTTTTTCAATCACTATCAAAACAACACCATAGAAAATCAAGGTAATGCTTACTGTAATAGGGTTAAAAAGCTTTTCAGAAATGAAATCCTTAAACAAAAAACCAAAAAAAATGGCTGGAATAAATGCAATTATTATGTAAAGCCAAAGATTCAACTTTTCTTTATCAAACCTAAAACCTTTATTAATAGGCCAGAGCTTTTTGAAATAGATCAAAATGACAGCTAAAATTGCTCCGCTTTGTATTGCAACCTCAAATATATTTGTAAAGGCAGTATTATCGGAAAGTTTCATAACTGCATCGAGTAATATCAAATGTCCCGTGCTACTAATAGGTAAAAATTCTGTCAATCCCTCTACAATCCCGAAAACTGCACTTTTAATAAGCGATAAAATCATCCTTTTCTCCTAATGTTAACCTTTAAGCTCTTTTATCTTTAAAATAAAAACTTCAACCTATAATCTTCAATCTGTAACCTAAAATCCTTTATCTTAAATTTTCTACCTCTTTTTGATTATATCTTACTGATATTTCTAACTCTGATATCTCTAAGTACGCTTTATCTAATCAAAATTAAATCTATTGTAAATATTTTTCTCTTTTTCTTTCTTTTTCTCTTCCTTTTTCTTATGCCCAGACCGCCCCACCACCCACCCAAAAAGATAAAGGGAAGGAAAGGGGGCAATAGGGGAAATAGTAGAAAAAAATAGAGGAAATGGAAGAAAATGGAAAAATGGACAACTTAAAGTGTTTGAAAATATTCTTTAATTTTTAATGACATTAATTTTCTTCTTATTTCTAAAAATTCTTGGTAATGTTTAGCATCCATTTCAAAGATATTTTCCGGAATACAATGCATTTTCATATTTTGTTTTAATTCATCAAGTGATACTATACCGCCGTATTTTAATCTTGAGCCATTGCATTGATCTAATATTTCTTTAAAATAAACATCTGGTGCTTTGGAACCAATCGCAATATTTATTTCACTTTGAGCCATTACATAGTTAGCTATTTGGTTGTACATTCCTTTATCAAAACCTTGTTTTTTTAAATATTCCCTAGGAAATAAATGATGTACATCTCCTTTTAATGTTATTAAATCTTGAACTGTTATATCTTTAGATAAAAAGCCTTTGTCATTATTTTTAACTTGTGAT
>JAAZOT010000075.1 GCA_012797605.1 Spirochaetales bacterium
GATAAAATTCCGACTGTGGCATCGGTCTATAATTTCGAGTATTATAAAGATTTTTATGAAAGATATGGATTTAAAAAAGAGATAGATTGGGTTGAATATGAACTTAAAGTCCCAGATAGAATACCTGAAAAAGCTATAAAAATATCTCAGATAGTTAAAGAAAGATACAATGTTAGAATTTTAGATTTTAAAAGTAAAAAGGATCTATTAAGATATGCAAAACAAGTTTTTGATCTAATAAATATTGCTTATATTGATTTGTTTTCTGCTGTAGAACTTACTGAAGAATTAATCAATCATTATATTAATTCATATATAAAGCAGATTGAACCCGAGCTTGTAAAGGTCGCCGTTGATAAAAATGACAATGTCATAGGTTTTGTAATTTCCATGCCATCTTTATCTTATGCTATGCAAAAAGCTAAAGGAAGACTATTCCCTTTTGGATTTATCCATCTTTTAAAAGCGATGAAAAAATATAATAAACTAGATTTATATCTTGGAGCAGTTCATCCACAATATCAGGGTAAAGGAATCCCAGCTATTTTAATGGTTGAAATGACAAAAACAGCAATAGAAAAGAGGATTAAAACAGTAGAAACAAATAGTGAATTGGAGACAAATTCTAAAGTTCAAGGAAATTGGGATTATTTTGATTCGACCTTGATAAAAAGAAAAAGATCCTACATTTTAGAAATTTAATTTTATTAAAATTATAAAAATGGGAAATTATATTAAAAAATTATTCGATTATTTTTCTTCCTTCAATAGAACAGTCTGGCTTTTGGTTTTTGCAACTTTTCTTGAATCTTTTGGAAGGTTTTTAGTAATACCCTATCTTTCAATCTATCTATCTAAAAAAGGTGTCTCATTACCATCCATCGGTGCAGTTATAGGCATAGGACCTCTTGCAGCTGTTATTTTTAGTATGATTGGTGGACATTTGTCAGATACTCTTGGTAGAAAACCAGTTCAGATAATAGGAGTAGTTTTAAGTGGAGTTTCATTTCTCGGATTTGCCTTATCAGGCACAAATTTAATACTTCTGGCAATATTCAATTTTTTGACGACAATGACAAGAACTTTCTATAGACCAGCGGTAAATGCAGCGATTGCAGATGTCACTTCTGCAAACAAAAGATCTGAGGCGATGAGTTTGTCTAGGGTTTCATTAAACCTAGCATATGGACTTGCCCCAATAGTTGGAGTATATCTTGCCAATCAGGACAAACCATATGGATTTATTATTGGTGCGGTACTTTCTTTAATCGTAGCTTTATTTATAGCCATAATGGTTCCAGAGACATCAATAGGGTTAAAAAAAGAGAAACAGTCTAATGAAACAAAATTTAACTACAAATCAATCTTACAAGATAGAGCATTTTTACTATGGACTTTTGCAAATATGTTAATGGTGGGAGTATATAGTTATATCTCTTCTTTTTTACCAATAGAAATAACGAAGAAAAATATCGGACTTTCAATTTATGGAATATTACTTTCGATAAATGCCTTTGTTTGTACTTTATTTCAAATTCCTGTGTCGATTATATTTGGAAATAAAAATATGGGTAAAGTTGCCTTCTTCTCAATGATTGGATATATAGTGGGATTTTTCCTTTTTGGATTCTCTAAAATCCCTTTTCTTTTAATGATAGGGATGTTTATTTTAAGTACTGGAGAAATTATTCATGCAGCTGTTAATGTTAGATTTATTCCAGAAATCGCACCAAAAGGCTTGATTGGAAGATATATGGGATTAAGCGGCTTTCAAGAGCTAGGTCCATTTATTTTCAGTATTTTTGGTGGATTTTTAATGAATAATTATGGTGGTAAAGCTCTTTTCACACTAGCTGCTATTTCTTCTTTTTTTGCGGGAATATTGAAATTTTTGGCTGATAAATTGAATCAGAAAAATAAAGGTATGGTATAATAATGATGCCAAGAAAATAGAAAACATAAAAAAATAAAGCTCAAAATATTGAGTTTTAAAAGAAAAATAGATATAAAAAATTAAAATATCAAAATAATGGTATTAGGAGAAAATATGCAAAGAGAAATCACGGAAAGTATCCCTTTACATGATGAAAATGGTCATATAACAAAAGAGGGTTGGGCAAGAAAACCATTATGGCAATATGATAGAACAAAAATCAAAGCTCCGAAGTGGAAGATTAAAGAGTGGGATTATTATGCAGCTATTTCACAGGATAATGGTTTTGGTGTAGCCTTAACTATAAGTGATATGGGTTATATTGGTTTCTCATCAATAACTTTTTTTGATTTTACTAATAATTATTATAATCCAGTAGACTCACTTTTTTTCTTTCCAATGGGGAAATTAAATCTTCCATCAAAAAGTGATGAAGGATTGATAAGATATGATGATAAAAAGATGAAAATAGAATTTGAAACAAAAGAAATTCCAAATGATAAGATTGAACGGAAGATAAGATTTAATTCTTCATCATTGGAAGATTTTCATAAAAATAAAGGAATCGAAGGAGAGTTAACTTTTATTCAACCAAAAAGTGATGATACAATATGTATAGCGACATCTTGGAAAGAAAATAGAAGAGCCTTTTATTACAATCAAAAGATTAATTGCATGACAGTAAAAGGACAGATTAAGGTTGGTAGTAAAATTTATAATTTCAATGAAAGTAGAGATCTTGCAGTTTTAGACTGGGGAAGAGGTGTCTGGACTTATAAAAACAGGTGGTTTTGGAGTTCTTTATCTTCATATGTTGATGATAAAAGATTTGGTTGGAATCTTGGTTATGGATTTTCAGATAGAAGTTCTGTAAGTGAAAATGCAATCTTCTTTGATGGTAATCTATATAAACTTGATAATGTTGAATTTATATATGATCCTAATAATTATTTAAAAAACTGGAAGATTATTGATAATGAAGGAAAAATTGATATCGATTTCTTACCGATAATAGATAGAAATTCAAATTCCGATTTTATAATAATAAAATCAATCCAGCATCAGGTTTTTGGATATTTTAGTGGGACTATTAAATTGGAGGAAAATAAAATTATAAAATTCAATAATCTTTTAGGTTTTGCTGAAGATGTTTTTAATGCATGGTAATATATTAATCAAAGAAAATTATAATTAACAGTGAAATTTTCCTAAGGTTAAAGGAAGTGGAATATGAAAAAATATTTCAAATTATTAATTTTCCTTTCGATTTTTGCTATTTTACATTTTGCATATGATCTCTTTGGTACTTGGATATTAAAAATCTTTTCTGGAACGGACGAATCTGTTTTTTCTCACTTAAAAATAGCTTTCTGGTCTTATTTTTTTACTATACTTATAGATTATTTTTACTTTCAAGCTAGAAAAAAGGAATTTTCTATATATTCAAATCTACTTATAAACTTAATCTTACCTTGGTTCATTGTTATTATTTGGTACATTGTTCCAGCTATTTATGGGAAAATTAAATCGGAATTGTATGAAATTTTATGGGCATTTTTTGTTCTTATTTTATCTGGTATTTTTTCTTTAAGTATCGAAAAAGATTTATTAAAATCGAAATATAGTATTTTAAGTAAAATATCTATCATTATTCTTTTTTTACTTTCTATATTTTTCTATACTTATTTTACTTTTTCAAAACCTTGGGTAGATCTTTTTCAAATTCCATAATTTTTTGAAATTAAATTTTTATTAAAAATTAATAGTAAATTTTTTTTATCTATTTATCAAATAATTTTTTAATTGTTTATTTTTCAAAAATTGCTACAAATGATAACTAAATAGAAGAAGATGTACGATTGATATTATATGGAATTTAAGGAGCTTTAATATGGCTAATGAAAATCAATTACAAGAAAAGATTTCTATTATTGAAATGAAAAGGCATTCTTTATCTCATATCCTTGCAATGGCTGTTCAAACGATATGGGAGGATGCCAAACTTGCCATTGGTCCTGCAATTGAAAATGGATTTTATTATGATTTTGATATAAATACAACAATCTCTGAAGAAGATTTAACTAAAATAGAAGAAATTATGAAAAATCTAATAAAAAAGGATTTAAAATTTACTCAAAAGAAGATGAAGATAGATGATGCAAAAAGCTTATTTGCAAAAAAAGGCGAGATTTACAAGGTGGAACTGATTTCTGAGCTTGCTGAAAGAGGAGAAAAAGAGGTATCAATATATGAAACTGGCAATTGGCTAGATCTCTGCATTGGCCCTCATGTTAGTTCAACTTCAGAGATAAATATAGATGGATTTAAACTTGATAGGGTCTCTGGAGCATACTGGAGAGGAGATGAAAAAAACAAGATGCTTCAAAGAGTATATGGATTGTATTTTGATAGTAAAAAAGAACTTGATGATTTTATTAATTGGAGAGCGGAAGCCATTAAAAGGGATCACAGAAAAATTGGTAAAGAACTCGATCTTTTTTCAGTTCATGAGGAAGCTGGAGCAGGTCTTGTATACTGGCATCCAAATGGAGCAAGGATGAGGTATCTTGTTGAAAATTTCTGGAAAAAAAGACATCTTGAAAATGGTTATGATTTCTTATATACTCCACACATAGGTAAATCATGGCTTTGGGAAAGATCGGGACATCTTTCTTTTTATAAGGAAAATATGTATAGTCCAATGAAAATAGATGAGGATGATTATTATATAAAACCTATGAACTGCCCCTTTCACATAATGATTTATAAATCCAATGAGCATTCATATAGGGATTTGCCTTTGAGATGGGCGGAACTTGGAACTGTTTATAGATATGAAATGTCAGGAGTCCTTCATGGACTTTTAAGAGTTAGAGGTTTTACCCAAGATGATGCACATATAATATGTACACAACAGCAGATGGAATCTGAAATAATAGAAGTTCTTAGATTCTCACTTTCCATTTTAAGAGCGTTTGGTTTTAATGAGATAAAGGCTTATCTATCAACTAAACCATCTAAAAGTATAGGAACGGAAGATCAGTGGGAAAAAGCAACAGTTTCACTTAAGAAAGCTATCGATATAGAACAGTTAGATTTCGAAATAGATGAAGGTGGTGGTGCATTTTATGGACCTAAAATTGACTTAAAAATAAAGGATGCATTAAATCGTGAATGGCAACTTTCTACTATACAGTTTGATTTTAATCTTCCTGAAAGATTTGATATGTATTATAAAGATTCAGATGGGACTGAAAAAAGACCTTTTATGATACATAGAGCTCTTTTGGGTTCTCTGGAAAGATTTTTTGGCATTTTAATAGAGCATTATGCGGGGAAATTTCCTACATGGTTATCACCTATAAATGTAATGCTGATTCCTGTAGCAGATAGACATATTGATTATGCGTATCAAATTGCTCAAAAACTGAAGTCTAAAGAATTTTTTGTAAAAATTGATAGTCAAAATGATACTGTTGGTAAAAAAATATTCAGAGCTCATGCTGAAAAAATTCCTTATGCAGTTGTTTTTGGTGATAAAGAATTGCAAAACAATTCTGTAACAGTAAAAAATAGAGATACTCAAAAACAAACTAATTATTCAGTTGATCAATTTATACAGCAGCTTTGCATTGAAAGGGATAGTTATAGTAATACCCTAAACCTTTAATTTTTACTTGTAATTTATTTTTTTTCTTACTATTTTTGATTTTTCATTAAAAATTCTCTGGAGGCAACAATGAAAAATTTAATCATTGTTGATGCCCATTCTTTTATCTATAAGTTCTATTTTTCAGTAGGTAAAAAACCTTTAATAACGACTAAGAACGAAGATGTAACAATCTTACATATGTTCTTAACAAAGCTTATTTCTATAGAAAAAAATTATAATCCAACTCATATGGTTATCTGTTTTGATGAAAAAGGTCCGACTTTTAGAAATGAAATATACAAAAATTACAAGGCTAATAGAGACAAATCTCCAGAAGAGATAAATAGACAAACACCAATTTTAAAAAATTTGCTTACCGAACTTGGTTATAAAGTTTTATCAGAACCTGGGTTTGAAGCTGATGATTTCATTTCTGCTTCTAGCTTAGCTGCATCTAAGAAAGGATTTGAAGTGAAGATATTTTCTCAGGATAAGGATTTGCTACAACTTGTAGATGAGGGTGTCGTTGTTGTTTCTATGAAAAAAGCTGGTGAAGGCGATATTATTTATGATGAAAAACAGGTAGAACTAGATTGGGGGATAAAACCGAGCCAGATGGTAGATTTGTTATCCTTAATGGGAGATAGTTCAGATAATGTGCCAGGTGTGAAAGGGATAGGTGAGAAAACGGCATTGCAGTTAATACAAAAGTATGGAAGTTGTGAACAACTATTAAAGTATTTACATACTGTAAGCTCGGAGTCTATCAGAAATAAAATAAAAGATGGGATAGAATCGTTAAAACTTTCAAAAATTCTAGTGGATTTGAAAAACTCACCAAAAACAATAGAACTTTCAGAAAAACTTAAACCTGAAGAATGGATTTTACCAAAGGTAAAGAATCAATCAGGCATCGAACTATTAAAAAAATATGAATTAAAACAATTATATGAGTTTTTTAGTGGACAGATTTTCGAAGGTCCCCATGAATATACTTCAATAGATAGTTCCAATTATTTTCTTGTTGATGATAAAATCAAACTTGAAAAACTTTTCAATTATCTTGAAAATTTTGAAATAATTTGCATCGATACTGAAACTACTGGTATAGATCTTGATAATTTGGATATATTAGGGGTTTCTTTTTCTTGTGAAGAAAATGTCGCTTATTATGTTGATATTAGAGATGAAATTTTACGTCAAATATTTTTCACAAAACTTAAAAATCATCTTATAAGTAAAAAAAAGTTTATTGGTCATAACTTAAAGTTTGATTATAAAGTATTAAGAAAATTTGGAGTAACTTTACAACCTATTCATTTTGACACGATAATTGCCGCTATGCTTTGTGGAATGGAAGGGGAAAAACTTTCGATGGATGATCTGGCAAAAAAATATTTAAGATATCTCACTATTCACTATGAAGATTTAGTTAAAGATAAGAAAAAAACATTAAATGATTATCCAATAGAAGATGTTAAAAATTACTCCTGTGAAGATGCAGATATTACATTTCGCTTGTTCAATTTTTATAGACCAAAAATAGAAGAAAATAATTTTAATCGTCTTTTTTATGATATAGAGATACCACTTCTTCCTATACTCGCCGAGATGGAACTAGATGGAATATTGGTAGATAGATCATATTTTGAAAGCTTAGATAAAGAAGTTTCAGATAGACTTTACAAAATTAAAGGGGAGATTTTTGAACTTGCAGGGAAAAATTTTCTAATTAATTCGCCAAAGCAGCTTGCACAGGTGCTTTTTGAAGATTTGAAAATTCCACCAGTAAAAAAGACCAAGACTGGACTTTCAACAGATGAACAAGTTTTGGATACTCTTGCAGATATGGATTACCCTATAGCTCAAAAACTTGTTGAATATAGAAAACTAGATAAACTTAGAGGAACATATATACTTCCAACTTTAAGTTACATAAAAAAGGATGGAAGGATTCATACAAATTATAAACAAGCTTTTGTATCTACTGGAAGGCTTTCAAGTGTTGAACCAAACTTACAGAATATCCCAGCCTTTACAGAAATGGGAATAAATATAAGAAGAGGTTTTATATCAGCCCCAGGCTATCTACTTCTTTCCTTCGATTATTCACAGATAGAACTGAGAGTTCTTGCATATTTTTCTGGTGATAAAAACTTGATTCAAGCCTTTTCAAATGGAGTTGATATTCATTCAAGTACCGCATCTATTCTTTTTAAAAAAGATATTTCTTGTGTTTCTCAAATTGAAAGGAAGATAGCTAAAACGATTAATTTTGGTGTAATTTATGGGCTTTCTGCCTTTGGATTGAAGCAACAACTTGGTATATCACAATCAGAAGCTCAATCTTTTATAACAAATTATTTTGCTAATTTCCCTACAATAAAAGATTATATAAATAGTTACATGAGCCTTTGTGAGCAAAGAGGATATGCTGACACATATTTTGGAAGGAAAAGATATATACCACAGCTTAAATCTGCCAACAAAACAGATAAAGATGCTGCAAAAAGAGCGGCATTAAACACTCAAATTCAAGGAACTGCTGCTGAAATAATGAAAAAAGGGATGATAGATGTGGTTTCTGTTTTAAATTCTACATATAAAGAAGAAAAAAGAGAAAAGGTAAGACTTCTTTTACAGGTCCATGATGAACTAATCTTTGAAGTAAGGGAAGATTTAATTGAGCCTGTTACAAAAAAAATAAAATATGCATTGGAATCAGTAATGCAAGATGAGAAAAACTGGAATATTCCACTGGAAGTGAATTCTTCCTATGGAAAAAGTTGGGATTTGCTAAAGTAATACAGTAAAGAATATATTTTTGGGGGTGTTAAATGAAGGTTTACATTTCTTTTGATTTTGAAGGGATTGGTGGGGTTGCTTTCTGGAAAGAGACAGAGCAAGATGCAAGATGGAATAATATAGCAACAAAACAATTGAAGGCTTTTATAGATGGTATTTTCTCGAAAAATCCAGATGCGCAGATAGTTGTTTCAGATTCTCATGGGTATGGAGAATCGATAATATGGGAAAATCTTGAAAATGTTAAAATTGTAAGAGGTTGGCCAAGAGTTTTTTATATGGTAGAAGGTTTAGATGAAACTTTTACAGATCTTGTCCTCTTTGGTTACCATAGTTCTATAGGTGGGGAAGGGATGATGGATCATACTTATTCTTCAAGTTCTATTTATAGTATTAAAATGAATGGTGAATATCTTGATGAAGCAAGGATTAACGCGTATTTCGCATCAGAGCTAAATGTACCTCTTTCATTTATATATGGTGATAGACAGGCTATTGAAAATTCTCCATCTTACCCTGAAATAGACCACTGCATATCTAAAGATGCAATATCAAGATTTTGTGGTTTGATGAGACCAGAAAAACAGCTTCTTGATGAACTTTACTTAAAAGGACAGAACCTTGGCAAAAATAAAAAAATTGTAAAACCTCAGGTAAAAAAAGACGGTAAGATTTATCCTTTATTTGTCGAGATGGAATTTAACGATACTGTAAGAGCTAAACTTGCCTCAATTTTACCAGAAGTTAAATTAGTTACACCTCGTAAAGCAATTTTTGAATGTGAAAATGTTGGTATTTTTTATAGATTACTAAATGCAATAACAATAATATGTGCAGCAGCAAAAACAGTTCATTAAATTTTAAAAAGGGACATATTTTCTTTTTACTTTTATCTTTTTTACTTTTGTCATTTATAGGTTTTGAAGAGCAAAATTATACTCTTAGTCTAACTTTTGCTGGAGACGCAATCCCTCATTATATGATCAGATCGATAATTGATTACAAAGGGGAAAAGGGTATATTTGAAGCTTTTTATTTTTTAAGAAAATACTTAAAATCAGATATAAGTTTTTTCAATCTTGAAACCACTATTACAGATAAACCAAAACCTGTTCGGTCATATCACTTCTCGGTAGAACCAATTTTTTTAACTGCTATTTTAAAAACTGGATTCACACATTACACAGTCGCAAATAATCATAGCCTTGATTTTGGAAAAGGTGGATTTGAAGAAACACTAAACTTTATTGATAAAGACAAATGTACTGGTTTTTCAGAGGATGGTAAAATCTCTTATCTTTTAATAAACATTAATGGTTTTAAAATCGCTTTTTTTTCTTTTACAACTTTATCAAATTATCAAGTTGACCCAATACTTAAATACAAACCTGTTTATATTGAAAACTGTTTTACAAATAAATCCCTTTTAGAATTGATAGAAGAACTGGATAAAGAAGCTGATCTTTTAATTTCAGGAATTCATTGGGGAAATGAATATCAATTTTATCCGGATCAGAACCAAAAGAAGATTGCAAGATTTTTAATTGATAAGGGAGTCGATATTATCTGGGGAAGTCATCCACATGTAATTCAACCATTTGAGATATATAATAACAAATTAATATTGTATTCCTGTGGGAATCTTATTTCAGGTCAAGCATATAATGTGCTCTCAAAAGAAAAAACAGACTTTCATGAAAATTATTTTTATACAAGAGCAATACCTATAATAAAGGTTTACTTAAATAAAGAAAAGCAAATTTTTAAAATCGAACTTATACCATTTTTTCAGATCAATAACTATTTTATAAGAAAAAAAGATGAATCCTATTTTACGACTTTACTTCCAACTAAATATTTTATTAAAAATATTGAAAACTACCAAACTATGTTTATAAATTTTCTTCAAAATGATGAAGATCTAATAGGTGGTCAAGATTTTCAAAACAAAGGTGAGATTATTTACTTTATAGATTATATAAAGAAAAATTTGCTAGATAAAAATTGTATTAAAAACATGATTTTATCAAACAATGCTCAATACAACAATTTTTTTAGTCTATATTTAAACGATAATAATCAAAAAATAGATAATAAATTGTTTCAAAAGATAGAAGAAACAGATTATTCTTATATTTTTATAAGGTAAAAAATTAACTTATTAAGGTAGATTTTTAATTAATAAAAATGAAAAACTATGATGTTATAATTATCGGAGCCGGGCCAGCTGGAGTTTTCTGTGCTATTTCATTGAAAGAAAAAAACTTAAAATTAAAGATCGCAATAATTGAAAAAGGGAAACCTCTTATAAAACTTGTCCAAAGTGGTGGTGGAAGGTGCAATCTTTCAAACAAGAAAGCAAAAGCAAAAAGCTGTATTCCTTACTATCCAAGAGGTTCTAGATTTATTTCCCATTTATTTTACCAATATGATGTCGAAAGCTTTTGTAAATGGCTTTCTCAAAATAAGATTGATGTAAAAATTGAGCAAGAAGAAAAAATCTTTTTAAAAAGTGATGATTCAAAGCAACTTGAAACTGTTTTTATGCAAAAATTAAGAAATTATAACATCGATTTAATAAAAGGAGAGTTTATAGATTTTAAAATTAACTTAAAAAACGATTCTATAGATGAAAATCGATTTGAAGTTGTGTTAAAAGAAAATGTAAAGGGAAATTTCGGTAAAGAATCTGAAGAAAAGATAGAAAAACAGAGCTTTTATTCAAATTTTTTAGTTATATCAAGCGGCTCAAATAGAGAAGTCTTAAAAAAGATAGAAAGTAAAGGAATTATAACTCATGATTTTATCCCATCTTTATATGGTTTTAAGATAAAAGAGATAGAAGAGGCAAAGCTTGCAGGAATTACTCTAAAAGATATAAGTGTCTATCTTGAACCCCAATCTAAAGATGAAAAAGGAAATATCAATATAGAAGTGAATAATGGTGATGAAATAAGAAAGATGAAAAAAAGGAAATCCCAAAAGGTCAATGGGGATTTACTATTTACTCATGAAGGATTAAGTGGACCAGCTATTTTAAAATTGAGTTCTTATTATGCAATTGATTTATATAATAGTAATTTTAAAGGGATTTTACATATTGATTTTTACCCTAATAAAACATTTGAAGAACTTGAAAAAGAAATGCTAGATAAATGTCATAAAGGGGCAAAGATAATAAAAAATATTTATAATGAAATGTATATTGCTGAAAATCTTTGGGGGTTTTTGCTTGAAAAGGTCGAGATTTGCAAGGATATTTTGGCTAATCAAATAAAAAAAGAACAGATTAAAAGATTGATTAAAATTCTTAAAGACTTTAAAGTTGAAGTAAATGACAAATCGATGAATAAAGAAGAGTTTGTAAGTGCAGGTGGTATTGATTTAGATGAGATAGATAAACAATGTAAATCTAAAAAGATAGACAGACTTTACTTCATTGGTGAAATATTAAACATAGATGGAATAACTGGAGGGTATAATTTACAGTCTTGCTGGACAACTTCTTATGTCTGTGCAGATTCTATTGCAAAACTTTCTTGTCAAAATCCGAAATAATTTTTTCTAGGGAAGATCCATATATTTTTTCTGCATTACCATAACTCATATCTTTTAACAGTTCATTAAATTTCTGAATTCCACCTACTTCAATTAAATACTTAACAAAAGCAGCTGAAATTGATGGTTTGACTTGACTGGGCATTGCATTCCAATCCAACCATAATTTTTTAATTGTAAAAGACAATATATTTTGGTTTTTAATTACTTCTTTTGCTTCTTTATATAAATCTGAATTATATTTTTCGATATAGTATCCAAATCCCTCAAAAATTATAGGAGAAACTATTGGATCTAATGGGAAATATCTGTTATAAACTACGATTTTTGCGATAGATCTTGCTATTGAATCCTTATAATTTAAGTGAGATACAAGATAAACATAGTTTTCATAAGGTATATTTTCACCAATTATGATTGGACCAGTTTCCCAGCTTTGCCATAAAAAAATATTTATCCTCTTCCTTGATTCATATGGCACTATTGTTTTGACTAGTTTTAAAGATTCCTCAGCATTTTGTAAAAATGATTTTACATCAAGACCAACAGCTGGCTGCATAAAGATTGAAAAATCATTTGAAAAAGTGTTTTTCCAATCTTCGAAGAAGACAGAAAGACCATAAATTGAAATCCTTTTTCTAGCAAAAGCCACAGAATCTTTTTCGATATTTAAGTCAACACAAAATTGAAGTACCCTTTTGGCTTCAATTGGTTGATTTGTCATATAAAATGCTACACCTTGATATGCAAGAGCCCAAGATTTTATCTTTGTGAAATTAGGGTCATTTTTAATTGCCTTTTCAAGGTAAGGTATTGCAACAACATATTGTTTTAAATCAACATAGATCCTTCCAATGATAAGATTAATCTCAGGATGTTCAGGACTTTTTGAAAGAAGACTTATAGCTAGTCCAAGAGCTTGATTTAGCTCTCCTTTATAATAAAGTTCCCATATAGGAGGTATCTTTTCTTCAACAGATTGATCTATATTTTGCATGGAAAGAAAGATTAGAAGTGATATTAATAAAATTATTGTAAAAAATGATAATTTTTTCATAGACATCTCCAAAATTGCAAAATTAATACAAAAAAAATATAATCCAGATATAACTTTTAGTCAAATTATTGAACATCAAAATACAAAAATAGTATATTTATAATTCGTAATTAAAAAAGGGAAACTTGACATTAAATCTTTATTTTTTAAATTAAGTTAAATTATATTAAAATGCGGAACTTAAATATTTTTTTGCCGGTGTAGCTCAGTGGTAGAGCATCTGATTCGTAATCAGCAGGTCAAGGGTTCAAATCCCTTCATCGGCTTAAATTATCCTTATAATTTTCAATCATTCTAATATTATGATATCACTTAAATGTGGCTACTCTATTAAAATTTTTAGAGAACTGTAATTTTTAGGAGGATTTGTGAATAAAGAAGATAGATATTTTTCACTGTTGAAAAAGCAATTTCCTTCTATCGATTCTGCAATAACAGAAATTATAAATCTTGAAGCAATTAGAAATTTACCAAAAGGGACCGAACATTTTATTTCAGATATTCATGGTGAGTATAGGGCATTTGATCATATTTTGAGAACAGCTTCAGGTGTAATAAAGAAAAAGGTTGAGGAGACATTTAATCAAAAACTTAGCAAGGAAGAAAAAGATGAAATTTCAATTTTAATTTCATATCCAGAAGAAAAACTTGAACTAATAAAAGATAAAGTTAATGATTCTTATTTGATTGAAAAGTTGGAACAACTTTTATCTGTTTGCAGGGTTGTGACTTCAAAATATACAAGATCTAAAGTTAGAAAAGCCTTACCTAATGACTTTGGTTATGTTATAGAGGAACTTTTACATGAAATGGAAGGTAACTTAAATAAAAAAGCGTACCATAATAGCATTATAAGAACAATAATTAGAAAAAAGGAAGGTGAAAGATTTATCATCTCAATCGCTAAATTTATACAGAAAATGGTTGTGGATAGAATACATATATTAGGTGATATATTTGACAGAGGTCCAGGTGCTGATATTATCCTTGATAACCTTATTAAGTATCAAAATGTAGATTTTGTATGGGGAAATCATGATATCTTATGGCTTGGAGCAGCTTGCGGTAACCTAGCATGTATAGCAAATTGTATAAGAATATCTTTAAGATATGCAAATCATGAAATGTTAAGGGAAGGATATGGAATAGATATCTCCCCGCTAGCTTCATTGGCATATGAAAAATATTTTGATTGTGCAAATCCTATATTTGAACCTAAAATTTCAAAGGATGAGATTTCTACTAAGGAATTTAAGCTGATGACGGCGATGCATAAAGCTATAACTGTCATTCAGTTAAAGCTCGAAGCGCAAATCATAAAAAGAAATCCAGACTTTGCAATGCAAGATAGGTCTATATTAAATGGGATAGATTTTGAAAATGGAGTTTATTTTAAAGATTTTAATAAAAATGAAAAACAAAAAATAGAGGTAAAAGAAGAGATAAGATCAAAAATCAATGAAAAAGAAGGTTGTAAATCTTATAAACTTCTTGATAGTATATTTCCTACAATAAACCCTAATAATCCATTTGAATTAGATGAAGATGAAGAATTTGTCATGAAAAATCTATCTGTTTCCTTTTTAAATAGTGAAAAACTTCAAAAACATGCAAATTTTCTTATGGAAAAAGGAAGGATGTATCTAATTTACAATGGCAACCTTTTATTTCACGGATGCATTCCACTTGATGAAAATGGTGATTTTTCATCTTTTATTTTTGAAAAAGAAAGATACTCGGGCAAAGCTCTTTTAGATTACTTTGAAAGAAAGGTAAGAACTGCTTTTTATTCGAGAAATATGAATAATCAAATAATAAATAATGCCAAAAAATTTAATCAACTTGATGAAATTGAAACAAATTTGACGAAAGATGGCAATCTTTTTTCGAATGATATTTTTTGGTTTCTTTGGTGTGGTAAAGATTCCCCTCTTTTTGGTAAAAAGAAGATGGCTACTTTTGAAAGATATTTTATAGAAGATAAAGAGACTCATGAAGAACCAAAAAACCATTACTATTTTTATAGAGATAAAGTAGAAATAGCTGAAAAAATATTAAATGAGTTTTCAATAGAAGATGGGATTATTGTAAATGGACATGTTCCAGTGAAAGTCAAAAAGGGTGAAAGTCCTATAAAAGCAGAAGGTAAATTACTTGTTATAGATGGAGGAATGGCAAAAGCTTATCAAAAAGAAACTGGAATTGCTGGTTATACATTGATTTATAGTTCAAATCATCTTTTACTGGCTCAGCATTCTCCACTTATTGATGAAAAAAATATTGTAAAAAATAATCTTGATTTAGTCCCAAATCTTATAAGTATTAAAGAATTTAAAAATCCAGTATTAATAAAGGATACAGATATCGGTAAGGAGCTTCAAATGCAAATCCTAGCCTTAGAAGATCTCATTGAATATTATAAGAAAACTGCAAGACTTTAGCTTATTGGTTAATATTATTTCATATAAATATTTTAAAAACTATTGATATTATATGTGTCGTAAGACGAAATCAAAAATCTAATTCTCCATTTTGGCATGAAAAGGCAAAAGAATTTAATTTTTTTCTTAGAGGATTTAAATATTTATTTATTGTGAAAAAAATAAACTAAATTAAAAAAACTATATCTTTATTAGAAAAGCTAAATCTTTTTATCTTTAAAATTATTTCTTATACTTCCCCTTCCTCTCCTTACTTTTCTCTTCTTATTTCTTTTCCCCCTTCTTCACTTCTTATTCCGATTTCTCCTTTATTCATCAACTTTTTTTTCTTTTTCTATATTGCCAGTTAGAGAATTATGCCACTTTTCTAGCTTAATTTCAAAGCCAAGATTACCAAAAGTAAAAAATTTCTTTTCTATTTCAAGATATTTTTGCTTTACCCAATGATTAGGGAATTCATGCGGATATAGATATTTTCCCTTTTCTTCTTTTCCAAAGGCTTTTATTTCTATATTCTTTAAATGAGGAGGGATCTTCATTACTGGTTCTTCTTTAACAGATTTGATAGCTTCTTCTAATCCCATATATGCAGAATTGCTTTTGGGAAGTGCTGCAAAAAGAGCTGTAACCTCTGCAAGTATTATTCTTCCCTCTGGCATACCAATTCTTTCTATTGCAAGCATAGCAGAAGTGGCAATAGGTAAAGCTTCTGGATAGGCAAGGCCTATATCTTCACTTGCAAGTATTACTAATCTTCTTGCTATAAATAAAGGGTCTTCACCACTTTCAAGCATAAGTGCAAGATAGTAAAGTGAAGCATCAATATCACTTCCTCTTATTGATTTAATAAAAGCCGAAATGGTATCATAATGTCCGTCGTAGCTTGAATATAGTGTTTCTTTTGTTTGAAGTATCAAAGAGATTTTTTCATTTGAAACTAGTAATTTTTTATCTTTTTTTTCTTCTTTAATTTCCTCTAAAAGAATTAGTTCAAGTGTATTTAAGGCTTTTCTTATATCAAATGAAGATTTTATGAGATTTTCTAATGCATTATTTTCAAAATCAATATCATAATTTGAAAAAAACCGATCCTTTTGGATAGCATTTAATATGATCTTCTTTTTTTCTTCATCAGAAAGTGGCATTAACTCAAAGACAAAAACTCTCGATCTAAGTGCTGGTTGCATTATGAAAAGTGGATTTTCAGTAGTAGCTCCAATGATATAAATTTCCCCTCTTTCTAATGGTCCAAGCAGCATATCTTGTTTTGGTTTTACTAATCTATGAATTTCATCTATAAATAAGACTTTTTGAGAGGAGATATTAAATATTTTTTTTAATGAATCAGAATCTAATGTTAAAGCGCTTTCTTTAATAAAAAAAAGGTTAAATTCTTTTGATATGACATTTGCTAAAGTTGTTTTACCACATGCTGGTGGCCCAACAAGAATCATCGAATGAAGTATTTTCTTTTCAATCATGGTTCTTATAGGTTTATTAAACCCGACAAGATGATTTTGTCCTACAAATTCATTCAGATTTTCTGGCATCACCCTTTTAGCTAAAGGTGGTTTCTCTTCATAAAATAAATCCATATTTTCTCCAGATTGATATTCGATTGATCTTATTTTAAGATTATTAATTATTATTTATTGTGCAATATAAAAATAAAAAAATCTGATTAATATCTAAATAGCTTTAAATATTATTGACCTTAAAATTTAATACTATAAATTTTTTTCGCACCAACTTTCAAATCAAATAAAACTTGAAATCTAAGTTAAGATCACAATTTGTATTTTTTATCTAATTTTTAATTTATTATGGAGGTTTTATGTATCGAGTAATTGTTTGGGGTCTTGGGCATATGGGAAGTGGGATGGCAAAATTAATATTAAAAAAGCCATCAAGTTTGAAACTTGTTGCAGGAATTGATGTAAGACAGCCTAAAGGAGAAGCCGACGTAGGAGAAGTTATTGGGATTGGTAAGATAGGTGTTCCATATTATACCGATCCTTCGAAAATTATTAAGCAAGGTGCTGCAGATATAGTTTTGCTAAATATCAACTCATTTACAAAGGCTGTATTTAACGAACTAAAAATGATTGCAGAGGCAAAAATTTCCTGCATCACAATAGCTGAAGAAATGGCTTATCCTTGGGCTCAAGAACCAGAGCTTGCAAAGCAACTTGATAAAATTGCAAAAGAAAATGATGTTACAATTTTAGGTACAGGTATCAATCCTGGTTTCGTTCTTGATACTTTGATTGTTTCATTGACTGGTGTTTGTCTTGATGTTGAAAGGATTGAAGCAAGTCGAATTAATGATTTATCTCCTTTTGGAAAAACTGTTATGGAAACTCAAGGTGTTGGAACAACAGTACAACAGTTTAATGAAGGAATTAAATCTGGTAAAATTGTAGGTCATGTTGGATTCCCTGAATCTATTTCAATGATATTTGAGGCTATGGGATGGGAACTAGGAAAAATAGATCAAATTAGAGAACCTATTATATCTACTACATATAGAGAAACTGAAGTGGTTAAGGTAGAACCTGGTATGGTTGCTGGTTGTAGGCATATTGGTATTGGTTATGATAAGGATGGAAAAGAAAGAGTTAGACTTATCCACCCACAACAGATTCATCCAGAAATTGAAGCAGTTGAAACAGGCGATTATATAAAAATTTTTGGTGATCCTTTCGTTTCAATGAGCATAAAACCAGAAATTCCTGGTGGAAAAGGTACAATTGCTATGGCTGTAAATATGATCCCGCATGTTAAAAATGGACCTGCAGGTCTTCTTGCCATGATTGACTTACCAGTTCCAAGGGCTATTAGAAATATTTAAATATGGAAAAATTAAAAAATACTAAGATATTGGCTATATTTGCCCTATGGTTGGCTCTTTTTAGTTGGGGGATACATGGAGTTGCTGGAAGATTCTTAGCCTTAAATAATGTTTCTATGCTAGGAGTCATGGAGTTAAGATTTTTGATTGGGGCAGTCTTATTTTTTTTATATCTTCTAATTACAAAGAACTTGGATTTATCTTATTTTAAATACTATAAATCTCTTTTACCACTATCATTTATTGGTCTTTTTGGCAACTCCATCTTTTACCATCTTGGTTTAAAGTATATACCAGCAACACTTGTAATGCTTTTGGAAAATCTTTCTCCATTTTTTGTGGTTTTAATGGTCATTATCATTGAAAAATCAAGGCCAAAAAGACATGAAGTAATCGCTTTATTTGTTTCATTTATAGGTTTAATCTTGATAGTTCTTGGTAAGGGAGGACTAAAGATATCAAATGCTCAATTTTATCTTGGAGTTTTCCTTGAAGTTGCAGCAGGATTAACCTTTGGTGCATATACCTACTTTTCAGCAAGATTTTACAAGAAAAATTCGATCGATTTTTCGTTTTCAATGATGATGAATATATTATTTCAAGTTTTCTTATATTCATCAATAATGGGACTTCCTTTTTTATTTACTGTAAATTATCCTGTACTAAAGCAGATAGACATAATTCTAATTTTAGAAATGGGTCTTTTTCAATCTTTCTTGGCATATCTTTTATGGAACTATGCTTTATCTAAACTTCCAACAGCATCTACATCAATCTTATTTTATATGACAGTTGTTTTCACATCAATAAATGAGATGATTTTTTTAAAATTTTACCCAAATTGGATTATTATAATAGGTTCAATAATAATTCTTATTTCGGCAATTGTTCTCTCTATAAAATCAAGGAAAATATCTTAAAAATTTATTTCTTGCTTTTATAAAGAATTATTTTTAGATTTATTTAAATTTTGTAATAATTAAAAAATATAAAGATAAAAAAGTTAAAAAAACTCTTGCCTTTTAAATACTGTTTTTAGTATATTTTATATTGAATAAATAATTTAAGTTAAAGAGGTTGAGGCTATGGCAAAAAATATTTTGTTTAGTGAAGACGCAAGAAAATTAATTATTAGTGGTGTCGAAAAAC
>JAAZOT010000076.1 GCA_012797605.1 Spirochaetales bacterium
CTTTTTTCAGATACCGCAGAAATTATTAAAATTAATTCTTTAATCAGGATATTGAATAATTTTTAAATTTCTAGAGAATTAAACTTAAAATTAATTAATTTAGTCCGGTTTTTCTGGAACAATAAACATTGCAATTATATAAGTGATAACTCCAGGGAAAATGGCTGTTATTACACATAAAAACACGACGAGTAAGCGGATAATAACTGGATCGATATTGAGCATTTCTCCAATGCCTCCACAAATACCAGCTATAACCCTATTTGTTTTAGATCTAAAAAGCTGTTTCATATTAATTCCTTAATTTATTTAATTTTTATATTTCCATTTCTCATACAATATATAACTTAATAAAATTTGAAGTCAAATACAAGTAAAGGGTTATCAAAAATCTACTTAAAGTATTCACTATAAAATGATTAAAAGGAAAAAATATTAAATAAAGAAAATATTAATAAATTTTATAATGAAAAAATATATAAATCGATAATTTATTTTTATTTAACATTTTGTTCAAAATTTATAGCACCAGTTGGGCATTTTTCTATATATTCTTTTTTAAGTTTATAATTATCGTAATTTACAACAGCTAGATTATCAGAAACCTTTATTGCATCGGGATTATTATCATTTGTTGCTGCTTTTACACATAAGCCACAACCTATGCAAGCATTTGTACATACTGTTTTATATATCGCTCCTGGATCTTTAGATTTACAATAAACATGAATCTTCTGTGATACAGGATGTAGTTCAATGAGATTTCTTGGACAAGCTTCTACGCAATTTCCACAACCAGTACATTTTTCGATAGACACAATAGGAATACCATGTTCAGATATATGAATGGCATCAAACGGGCAAGCAGCTACACATGAACCAAGTCCAACACACCCATATTTACATCTTTTTGCAACATCTGAAGAATAGATTGCTGCTGCACAATCTTTAATACCTTTATATATCCCTGGGAATTTTGCAGCTTCTCTATCTCCACGGCACATAACTACTGCTATTTTCTTTTCACCCTTTTCAACTTTAACACCCATTATTTCACCAAGTTTTGCAAGTGTCTCACTATCTGCAACGACGCACATATTAAGTTTTGAGCCTTTAGTTACGATGGCTTCAGCATAGTTAGAGCATGATGCAAAACCGCAACCTCCACAGTTAACACCAGGTAAAGCTTCTTCTATTTTTGTAATTCTTTCATCTACTTCTACATGAAATTTTTTGTTTGCTATTACAAGGAAAATCGAGAATATAAGACCTATCGAACCCATAAGAATTGTTGAAAAAAGAATGCTCATTTAAGTCTCCTTAGATTAAAAACTTTTCTAAATTCTTAATTTAATTATATAAAATAGTTAAATTCCAAAAATTTATATCCTTATTATAATGCTATCATTCCAGAGAAACCCATGAATGCAAGAGCCAAAATTCCGGCAGTAATAAGGGTTATGGCAGCATTTTCAAATGGTTTTGGAATATTTGAAAGTTCAAGTTGTTCACGAATCCCAGCCATAATAGCCATAGAAAGAGTATAACCTAGACCTGAACCAACTCCAAAAACTATAGATTCTAAAAAGTTATAATTTTTCAAAGCCTCTAAAAGAGCAAGTCCTAAAATGGCACAGTTAGTTGTGATCAAAGGAAGATAAATACCAAAAGCTTTGTACAAAGATGGAATAAATTTTTTCAAAAACATTTCAACAAATTGAACAAGACTTGCTATGACAAGAATAAATGCTACATATTGAAGGTAAGGCATATTCAATTTTAGTAAAATTAGTTGATTTATTATCCATGTGATAACAGCAGTCATTGTCATAACAAATGTGACAGCAAAACCCATAGGAACTGCTGAATCCAATCTTTTTGAAACTCCTATAAAAGGGCAGATTCCTAAGAAGTAGGAAAGAACAAAGTTATTAACTATTATTGATGCTATGAATAAAAGGAGTAACTTCATTTTGATTCCCCTTTAATGATATTTTTAATTTAATAATATATTTAACTCTTTATTTTTTTTAGGGCGTTTGAAATACCCATCAATGTTCCATAAGTAAAAAATGCACCTGTTGGAAGAATCATAACTAGCATTGGTTTATAAAATGAAAGTAAAACTGGAATACCAAACCATGTGCCTTTTCCTAAAAGTTCTCGAATTGAACCCATTACAATTAAAGTAAGAGTAAATCCAAAACCGTTTCCCAATGCATCTAAAAATGACAACCAGACATTATTTTTTGAAGCAAAAGCTTCAATTCTTCCAAGTATTAT
Organism: Spirochaetales bacterium; assembly: GCA_012797605.1. Classification (GTDB taxonomy): domain Bacteria; phylum Spirochaetota; class JAAYUW01; order JAAYUW01; family JAAYUW01; genus Exilispira. The sequence continues at coordinate 2,284 of JAAZOT010000076.1, forward strand.
ACAGTTTACAACTATAAGTGGGACAAATGGTCCCAAAGCCTTTGAAAGGTCAGGGAAATATGCTTTTAAGAAAAGATCGGCTAATGTAACAAAAGTAGCTATTATAACTGTAAAAACGCCTATTCTTACTTCATTTGGGATAAGTTTTCTAAGTACAGAAATTACTACACATGAAAAAACTAAAACAAATGTGGTAGCAAGCCCCATCCCTATGCCATTAACAGCAGTTGCAGTTACCGCAAGTGTAGGGCAGGTTCCAAGTATTTGAACAAGAACGGGGTTTTCATCCCAGAATCCTTTTAAAAAATGATATATGGCTGGCTTCTTATCCATTTAAGGAAACCTCCTATTTTTACGATTCATCGCAGATCATCTTAGATTTTTAAATTTTATTATTTATTAATTTTTTTTATTTAATTTTTACCATTTTATAATTAATTTTCATTTTATTTTATTTTTTTGAGTCTTTTAATGTTTTTATCAGCCTTTTATCACTCATTAGCAGTAACTATGGCTTTTGCTTTTTGAAAACTTTCATTTAATGCTTTTGTAACAGCTCTTGATGAAATTGTAGCACCAGAAATCGCGGAAATTTCGTTATTCTCTTTTTTAGAAGGACCTTTTATTACTATAATCTGTTTATCACATGAAAGTCCCTCATACTGATTTATAAAATCTGGATTTACAATATTTCCACCAAGACCAGGTGTCTCTGAATGTTCAAGGACTCTAAATGTTATAATTTTACTGAAATCAGGTGTAACAGAAACAAGTATTTTTATTGAACCCTGATAACCACTTGCATAGGTAACTATCGCATAACCTAAAAGTTGTTTGGCTGGATCATTTAATTCTTTATCATAAACCTTATATATAGTCATCTGATCTGATGGAATTAATTCCTTTGAGATAGCTCCAGGAATAACAGCTCCAATGCTTTCATTTAGAGCTTTTACAGCATTATCAGCGATTTTAACTTTAAAATATTCGTAAGCAAAAGCAAGAGCAAAACCAGCTATTATCGATACTATTGTTAATGCGACAATCATCTTCGTAGATATATTCATAATTTACTCCCAAAGATTATAATTAAGTACCAAAGGCTTTTGTTTTCGTAAATCTATTTATAAGGGGGGTACAAGCATTCATAAAGAGTATGGAATACATGACTCCTTCAGGATAACCACCAAAAATTCTAATTAGAACAACCAAAAGGCCAGCGCCAATTCCAAAAATAAAATTTCCGATATTTGTAACAGGCGAAGTAACCATATCGGTAGCCATATAAAAGGCACCAATAATAAGACCACCCGAGAAAAGATGAAAGATAGGTGATGCAAAGTTTTGAGGGTCTTTAAGCCAGAATATAGTAGTTAGAAGAATAACGGTTCCAAGATAAGAGAAGACCAAGCGCCAGTTTATGACTCCGATAATAAGAAGAATCAAACCACCTAAAATAAGTGTTAAGCTTGATGTTTCACCGATACAACCTCCAACTTGACCAAAGAAGAGGGAAGGGATATCTGTAAAAACCTTATCAAATTTTGCAGCAGCAAGAGGAGTTGCCTTACTTAAAGAATCAGCTAAAAATGGGAAGACAGTATTAGGTTTTGAAAAAGTAGTCATGCTAACAGGGTAAGCAGCTGCTAAAAATGCTCTTCCGACAAGTGCAGGATTAAAAATGTTCTGGCCAAGTCCACCAAAAAGCTCTTTTGCAACAGCTATAGCTATGAATGAACCAAGAGCAACTTTTTGCCAACCAATAGATGGAGGAAGGGTCATAACAAGAAGAATTGCTGTAACTATTGCAGATCCATCAAATATAGATGTGACTTTCTGTTTTCTTATTAATTTTATTAAGGCTTCTGTTATCATACAGCTTATGATAGCAGTAATATATAGTATTAAAACGGATGAACCAAAGTATAATATAGAAATAACAATAGTAGGAATAAGTGTAATTATGACAAGAAACATTATTTTTCTTGTAGAAATAGGTGCTTTTATGTGAGGAGATGATGAAAGAATAAAACCTTCTTTTTTCAAATCCATTATTAACCTCCACAGATCTGACAGAGAGAACTTTTATTTTATAAATTTTTTGATTTTATATAATTTTTGGCATATCTTATCCAACCAACAATATCTATTTTAGCAGGGCAAACAAATGCGCAGCTTCCACATTCCATGCAATCATAAAGGTTGTTATCTTTAATAACATCCCACTTTTTTGCTTTTGAAAATGCCGCAAGCCTATTTGGCATAAGATTCATAGGGCAAGCCTTCATACAATTTCCGCATTTTATGCAGGGAGTTTCTTCACTAGTCTTAGCAAGTTTTTCAGAGAAAAATAGAATTCCAGAAGTCCCCTTAGTGATTGAATAATCTAAAGATGGGACAGCGACACCCATCATAGGACCGCCAAATATGACTTTATATGCTTTATTGATATCTACTTCTACTTGAGAAAGTATATGCTCTATAGGAGTACCTATCGGGACTAAGAAATTTCCTCCTTTTTTAACAATGTCTCCACTTATTGTAACAACTCTTTCTATAAGTGGTTTATTGAAATAAATAGCTTCATATATGGCAAATAATGTTCCAACATTTGATACTACAACTCCAACATCTAAGGGAAGTTTCCCTGAGGGGACAACTCTTTTTGTTGTTGCATGAATAAGCATCTTTTCAGCACCTTGCGGATACTTTACTTTCAAAGGAATGACTTCTATTGGAAGATCATAATTCTTTAATATTTTAGTAAAAGCAGAAATGGCATCCTGTTTATTTGCCTCAATACCAATTATTATTGATTTTAATGGTAAAAGTTTAGAAACAATTTCGGTAGCTTTCAAAATCTCATCTGCTTTTTCAATCATTAATCTATGGTCGCATGTAAGATATGGTTCACACTCTGCACCATTGATCACTAAAGTGTCTATTATTTTATCTTTGGGTTGAGTGTATTTTATATGAGTGGGAAATGTAGCTCCTCCAAGACCAACAATTCCAGCTTCTTTTATTTTAGTTAATATCTCTTCCGAGGTCATCTTACTTAAATCAACATTTTGTTTTTCCCATACATAGTTTTTTGTTTTTTCTATATCTACATCAATCTCAATATGGGAAGCCATTCTACCGCCAACTATAGGTTTGGGATTAATCTTTGCGATCTTCCCAAAGACTGGACTATGGATATTGGCAGAAACAAAACCAGATGATTTAGCAATTAGTTGACCGATAATTACATCATCGCCTTTTTTAACTATAACTTCAGAAGGAGAACCAAGATGTTGAAGAACTGGAATTACAAGTTTTGGACTCAATGGAATTTTTTCAATATTTAAGCCAGATGTCAACTCTTTATTATAAAATGGATGGATACCTTTACTGAATGTTTTCATCAAAAAAAGCCTCCTTACCTTTTTTTACACCTCTTAAAACATTTTGCAACAAGAATATAACTTTATTTAATTATTTTAACTTTACAGAACTTTTTATGAAATTTGAAAATATTTAATTTAGAAAAATATTATTTATAATAATCTTTCAATATATGAGGAATATCAGAAATAATAAAAATAGGTTGATCTTTTAATGCTCTTTCAAAAAGTTGAACACTATTTACTCCCCAAAAAACTATTGAATATCCTTTCTTTTTAAGTTGTTTGACTATAGGAGTCCCAATAAATGAAGATTCAAAGTGTATGAAATCTGCTTTCGAAAAGGCTAAAAACCACATATCTTTTAAATACTTCGCAAGTCCACTTTTAGAGACCAAAAGTCCTCTTGGAACCTCTGGAAGAAACTTTGAAAATCTATATAAACAAAAAGGATCAAAAGATGATATAACTATCTTTTTTTGAAGTTCATACTTTTTAATAAGTTCTGCTACAGCTTTTTCAAGACCCAAGTCTTTCAATGAATTTGATTTTATTTCAAGATTTAAAAGTCTACAATTTTTTAATTTTTCAAAAGCTTCATTGATCTTAGGGATTTTAGATTCGATCTTATTTCCATAAATTTTTGAACTAAAAAGGATGATTTTTAAGTTATCTAAATTTTCTGAGTATGTTTCTTTTAGGTTTTTATCTATTCCGAAAAGTCTAAAAAGATTATAATCATGATAAACATAAAGTTTTTTATCTAAACTAATGTTTACATCAAATTCTGTACCATCTATGTCAAATTTATTAATTAAATCAAATGATTCAATAGTATTTTCATGCTCTAAAACTGGGATTCCTCTGTGACCAAGGATGTAAAAATCATTTTTAAAACCAAATTTTCTTGGTTTATATTTAGTAAAAAAATAAAGGCAAGCTATTAGATAAATAATATAAGAAATGATAAATAAAATAAGGGCTAGTGTTGCTAATAGCAAAATTAGTTCAAATAAAAGATATAGATATGTGTAAATCCCCATAAATTTTGTTACTATAATCCCCATAGAGATTCCTTTGCTAATTCTTATACCTTTGTAAGGCACTAAACTTTTAAGCTCCCATTATGTTAAACCCGCAATCTACATAAATTGTTTCACCGGTGATCCCACTGGATAAATCAGATGCTAAAAAGGCAGCAGTGTTTCCTATTTCAGATGCTAAAACATTTCTTTTTAGCGGAGCTTTTGATTGAAAATGGTGCAAAATCTTTGTAAAACCAGATATTCCTCTTGCTGAAAGGGTATTAATAGGGCCTGCTGAGATTGCATTAACTCTGATATTTTGATTTCCTAAATCGGAAGCAAGGTATCTAACCGAAGCTTCAAGTGAAGCCTTTGCAACACCCATAACATTATAAGAACTAACTACTTTTTCTGCGCCATAGTAAGACAAAGTAATGATTGAACCACCATCTTTCATAAGTGATGCTACTCGTTTTGATACAGCTACTAAAGAGTATGAAGAAATGTCGAGGGCAAGGGAGAAACCAGCCCTCGAAGTATCTACAAATCTTCCTTCTAGATCTTCAGATTTTGCAAATGCAATAGCATGGACAATGAAATCTACTTTATCCCAGATTTTACTTACATTATTAAAAAAACTATCTATCGACTCATCCTTTGAAACATCTAATGGAAAATATTTTGCATTTAATTTCTCACATAGAGGCTTTACCCATTTTAAGAATCTTTCATCAAGGTATGATACTAATATTTCGGCACCCATTTCGGTAGCAGAATTCGCACAAGCATATGCTATAGAATGAGCGTTTGCAAGTCCAAGAATAATTCCTTTTTTCCCTTTTAATATCATTTTTATTCTCCAGATAAATCTAATTATTTTTACTTTCTTATGTTTACTTGTTTTTCAGTTGTTTTAACTTTCTTGTCAAAGAGGGGATTATTGTAAAAAGATCGCCAACAAGTCCGTAATCTGCAACCTTAAAAATTGGAGCATTAGGATCTGAATTTATTGCTATTATAACTTTACTTGATTGCATTCCGACAAGATGTTGTATCTGTCCAGAAATACCACATGCGATATATATTTTTGGATTAACTGTTCTTCCAGTTTGTCCGACTTGATGGGAGTATGGAATCCATCCTGCATCAACGCAGGCTCTTGATGAACCTATCGCAGCTCCTAGAACATCTGCAAGATCCTCTAAAAGTTTGAAATTTTCTGGATTTCTTAGTCCTCTACCACCAGAAACTATAATATTTGCTTCGGCAAGATTTACTTTACTTGTTTCCTCTTTTATAAAATCTATGAATTTAACTCTTTTTTCGACAAACGATTCATCAAAATTTTCTTCAATAATTTCTCCTTTATGTGTTGGATCTATCACTGCTTCAGGCATAACCTTATGTCTTACTGTCGCCATTTGAGGTCTAAAGTTTGGGCTTATAATTCTTGCCATAATATTCCCACCGAAGGCTGGTCTTGTTTGGATCAATATCTTTCTTTCTTTATCAATATCAAGGCCAGTACAATCTGCAGTAAGACCTGCATAAGCTCCTATTGCAATTCTTGAAACTAAAGATCTTCCCAAAGTTGTTGCACCAGCAAGTAAAATTTCTGGTTTATGCTTTTTAATAAGATTTATTATTGTATTTGCATAGGTTTCAGAGATAAAATGTTTCAAAGAACTGTGATCAATAAGAAAGACTTTGTCTGCACCTCTTTCTATAAGTTTTTGAGAAAGATTTTTAACATTCTCACCAAGTAAAATTGCTCCAACATATGTATTTAAGTCTTTTGCGAGTGTCTTTGCTTTCCCTAAAAGTTCATAAGTGATTGAAGCGATGTTTTGCTCTTCTATTTCTGCAAAAACCCATACTCCTTTGTATGAGTTAATATCCATATCTTTTACTATAGTTTGTCTTATAACTTTTATAGCGTCAGTAGGGCAGGTTGAAACGCAAGACATACATAAAGTGCATTTTGCCATATCAATTATGGCTTTTCCATCAACCATTGAAATGGCTCCTACTGGACAAACTCCAACACATGCACTGCAACCAATACATTTTTCTCTATCTATTTTTATTCCACTCATAGTAAATCCTTTATTTCTAAGATAAATTGATCAATTATATGATCTGGATCCCCTTGAAAGATTTTACCTCCAACTTTGTGAGATGGAGTAAATATTTCAACAACCTGAGTAGGAGAACCATTAAGTCCTACCATATTTTCAGGTATTTGGAGTTCTTTATTGGTAAATACAGGTATTTGTATGGATTTTGCTCTCATTTTGCCTTTCAAGGAGGGAGTTCTTGGCTCATTTATCTCTTTTACAACTGTTATCAAGGCTGGAAGTTCGACTCTTAAGATTTCAAATCCATTTTCAAGTAGTCGAGAAACTTCAATCCATTTTTCTTCAATATTGATATTTTTTATATGATTAACATAAGTTGCCTGTGGAATATTTAAATGTGCAGCAATTCCTGGTCCAACTTGAGCTGTATCTCCATCTGATGCTTGCTTACCGCAAATTATAAGATCAATATTGCCTATCTTTTCTATCGCTTTTGCAAGTGTTAAACTAGTTGCCCATGTATCTGAACCTGCGAAGGCTCTATCAGAAACCAGCACTGGATTATCTATGCCCATGGATATAGCCTCTTTTAATGCGGATTCAGCTTGAGGAGGACCCATAGTTATGACAAAAGTTTCAGCATTAAATTTTTCCTTTAATCTTAATGCTTCTTCGATTGCATACATATCGAAAGGATTTATAATAGATTCGACACCTTCTCTTATAAGAGTATTTGTTTTAGGGTTAATTTTTACTTCAGTTGTATTTGGAACTTGCTTAATGCAAACAGCTATTCTCATTTTCCAAACTCCTTTATTAAAGCAAGAGCTACAATGTTTCTTTGAATCTGATTTGTTCCTTCATATATTTGGGTAATCTTCGCATCTCTCATATATTTTTCTATAGGATATTCTTTTATATAACCATATCCACCGAAAATCTGTAGAGCATTTGTTGTGACTTCCATTGCAACATCAGATGCGAAATACTTGGCAGCAGCTGAAGCAGGTCCAATATTTTTTTGGCCACTATCTGCAGCTTTAGCAGAAGCATATACAAGGGCTCTTGCAGCTTCAATTTTTGTTCCCATATCAGCAATCATCCATTGGATTCCTTGAAAACTTGTAATTTTTTGATTAAACTGGATTCTTTTATGAGCATATTCAATAGCAAGCTCCATTGCTCCTTGTGCTATACCAACAGCTTGAGCTGCGACTCCAGGTCTTGAATAATCAAAAGTTCTCATTGTAGCAATAAAGCCTAGACCTTCCATACCACCAAGAAGCTGGCTTTTATGGATTTTACAATCCTGAAAGATTAGTTCTCTTGTGGGAGAGCAACGAATACCAAGTTTTTCCTCTTTTTTACCAAATGTAAAGCCATCAGTTCCTTTTTCAACAATGAAAGCAGAAACTCCTCTTGCTCCTTTAGATTTATCAGTTACTGCGATTACAACATTTATATCTGCTACACCACCGTTTGTTATGAAATGTTTTGTTCCGTTTAATATGTAATAATCTCCATCCTTTGTAGCAGTTGTCTTGACATTTGAAGCATCTGATCCTGCTTCTGGTTCTGTTAAAGCAAATGCACATAGTTTTTTACCTGCAGCAATATCTGGTAAATATTTTTTCTTTTGCTCTTCTGTTCCATTTAATAGAATTGGGAACATCCCTAAAAATGTTGCAGCATATGATGTTGCAACACCACCATCTATTCTTGCAATTTCTTCGACAGCAAGACAAAGGTCGAAAACTCCACCACCCATACCACCATATTCTGTCGGTATGCAAATAGCGTTCATATCTGATTTCGCAAGTGCTTGTATTGCACTTTCGGGGAACTCCTCTTTTTCATCCCATTCTTTACTATATGGTTTAATCTTTTCCTCTGCAATCTGTCTTGCAAGATCTTTAATCATCTTCTGTTCTTCGGTCAATTGATAATTAATCATTAAAATCCTCCGTTAATATTATATTTTATTGTTAATTTATTTTTTATAATCTTGATTCTTCTATTTATGCCTTGGATTTTATCTTCAAAAAGTTTTTTATTTTAAGATTGTCTTGACTAAAGGAAAATAATTTAAAAAAGTAAAAATTAAAAAAGACTTATTCTAAAAGATTTAATTTATCAATAAGGCTAAGGTCTTTTAGGACATAGCGGAATATAACATCGAGACATCTTTTTCTATATATATGAAATGTATCCTCTGCATCAAAAAGCCACTGTATCATAAAGCCATCGATATTAGCTTTTATCATTGAGGCAGCCGTGATAAGATCAAGATTGTCTCTAAAACAATTTTGTCTTATCCCATTTTGTATATATGAAAGTGATTTTTCAAAAACAGTTTTATTAAAATCCAGATTTGGCTTTTTAAAAATTTCTGACCTTGCTCCTTCCCTCAAAAAATCAAGGTAGTAGAGGTAAAACCTTCTGTTTTCTTTTGTAGATAAAAAAGAATCATCCACTCTTATTTTAAGTTGTAAAATTGGATCATTAACTGAATCTACCTTTCTTATAAGTCTTTGGGCAATTCTATTATTCACCCAATGAAGTGTCTCTATAAATATATTTTCCATTGACTTAAAGTAGTAAAACATCAAAGCCTGGGAAACATTCGCCTTCTGTGCGATATCACTTGCCCTAGTATTTACAAGGCCAAGTTCTATCACAGTGAGATATGTGGCTATCATAATCTTGACTTTTCTTGATTTTACTAGTCTTTCGTCTCTTTTCCCTTTAGTCCTACCCATGAAAACTCCTGAATCTTTTATCTGACTATAAAGGTCACTTCCGCTTCACAGGTAACTTCACCATCAACATATGCTTTACCAACTCCAATACCTCGACCATTACTAAAATGAGTCATTGTACATTCTATAACAAGCTTATCTCCAGGAACTACTTTTTTTCTGAATTTTGCATTGTTAACTGTTAAAAAGTAGGCAGTTTTCCCTTTATAATCATCATGATATAGTATAGCACATGCTCCAACTTGTGCAATAGCTTCGATTTGTAAAACTCCTGGCATAACTGGTTCATCTGGGAAATGCCCCTGAAAAAATTCTTCATTATAGGTTAGATTTTTATATCCTTTTGCATACTTAAGTGGATCAATCTCTTCGATTCTATCAATCATCAAAAAAGGATATCTGTGGGGAAGAATCTTTTCAATTTCTTTAATGTCAAGCATTTAAACCTCCTTTAATCATAAAATTTTAAATTTCTATTACCATTGCACCAAAGGTAAATCCAGCTCCAAAAGCAGTTAAGAGAACTTTCATCCCTTTTTTTATCTTGCCATTCTTCTGGGCATCATAAAGAGCAATAGGGATAGTTGCAGCTGAGATGTTGGCATACTTATCGACAGTTATATATACTTTTTCTTTATCTATTTCGAAATACTTTGCAATGGCTTCTATAATTCTAATATTTGCTTGATGTGGGATGAAAAGATCGATATCCTCTTTCTTTAAGTCAGCTCTTTCTAGCGCTTCTTTAGTTGCTTTTATCATCAGTGAAACAGCATCTCTAAATACTGCTTTCCCGTCCATTTTGATATAATGAAGTTTTTCTTTTACTGTATCAACAGATGTGGGATTTTTGGAACCACCTGCTGGCATTATGAGATTCTGATGTTTACTACCATCAGCACTTATATAAGAAGATAGTATCCCTTTTTCATCCTCTACAAATTGAAATATTGCTGCTGCTGCACCATCTCCAAAAAGAACGGCGGTATTTCTGTCATTTATATCTAAAATTTTTGATAATTCTTCTACCGATACTACAAGAATTGTTCTATATCTTCTTGTTTCAATGAAATTTCTTGCAATTTCAGCCCCATAAATAAAGCCAGTACATCCTGCAAGCAGATCGAATGCTGCTGTTGGTTTTAAACCCAGTTTGTCTTGTAAAATACATGCTGTAGTTGGGAAAAAATAATCTGGAGTTACTGTTGTTACAATTATAAGTTCTATATCGTCTTTTGAGATTTTTGCCTTTTCTATTGCCTCAAGACATGCTGGATACGCAAGATCACTAGCAGCCTCATCTTTTGAACTAAAATATCTTATCTTTATTCCAGTTCTTTCCGTTATCCATTGATCTGATGTATCCAAAATGGATTCAAAGTACTTGTTATCAAGCATTTTATCAGGAAGGTGCATACCAAGTCCAGTTATTTTAACTCCCATTGTCTCCTCCAGCTTAATGATATATTATACTTTTTTGTTTAACTGACCAAATGGTCAATAAAATTAACTGATATCTATCAAATTAAAATTTTATGTCAATATTTTATTAAAAAAAATTAGAAAATAATTAAGATAATTAGGAGAGTAAGAAATAATTTACAAGTAAAAATATTAAGATAAAATCTTAATCAAGAGATATATATAAAGATATATTTAAAGATATATTTAATTAAAATAGTCTTTTAATTATAACTACGATAAATTCTTCTTAATAATTCTTAAAAAATACAAAGGAAGGTTGGATATGAAAATAGAAGCAAGATACTACAAAACAGTTGATCATGATACTTTACAATGTATTTTATGTCCAAATCTTTGTGTTTTAAAAAATAATGAAATTGGCTCATGTAAAACAAGACAAAATATAGATAGCAAGTTATATCAACTTTTTTATAAGATGGCTTCCTCTATTGCCATAGATCCAATAGAAAAAAAACCTTTATACCATTTTTATCCGGGCAGTAAAATTTTTTCAATAGGAACCGTAGGTTGTTCATTTCATTGTATGTTTTGTCAAAATTACTCTATTTCCCAATTTACAGATATTCATCTTGAGCAGATAGATGAAAAAGAAATATTTGAAATAATGAAAGAAAATAAGATAAATCTTTTAGCTTTTACTTATAACGAGCCTTTTATATGGTATGAAACAGTTTATGATATATCTAAGTACTTGAAAGAAAAAGATAAAAATATAAAGATTGTTCTAGTATCAAATGGTTATATAAATTCAAAACCTCTTATGGATCTTTTACCATATATAGATGCTATAAATATTGACTTAAAATCTTTTCAAAACGATTTTTACAAAAACTTTTGTGATGGAAAGCTCGAACCTGTTTTACAGACTATTAGAACAGCGGCAAAATATATTCATATCGAAGTTACAACTTTAATTATTCCGACATTAAATGATTCGGAGCAGGAGATTAGAGCAATAGCCGATTTTATATCTTCTATAGATCAAGATATCCCTCTTCATATTTCTAAATACTATCCATATTATAAGTTAAATATCCCACCAACATCTACTGATACCATCTTGAAACTTGTCGATGTCGCCAAAAAGTCACTTAAATATGTATATTCTGGAAATATATCGAGTAAAGATGATTCTACATATTGTACTTGTGGGAATAAACTTATCGATAGACATGGATACAATGCCAAAACTATCGGTATTAAAGAAGGGGTTTGCATGGATTGTGGGGAAAAAATATATGGTAAATTTTGAATTAGCAGAAAAAGAAATAGTATTAAGTTATAAAAGTTATTTTAATCAGATTTTCAAATTAATGATACCTATAGCATTACAAAATCTACTTCTTACTTCTCTTAATCTTATAGATACTGTAATGGTTGGGCAGCTTGGAGATGTTGCAATAGCTGGTTGTGGTATAGCTAATCAAATATATTTTTTATTGAACCTTTTTGTTTTTGGAGTGACAAGTGCTACTGCTATATTTACTTCGCAGTTTTGGGGTGCTTCTGATATTGAAAACATAAAAAAAACAACTGCTGCGGGCATAAAATTTGTAATTATATTTGTGTTCTTCTTTGAGACAATCTCTTTTTTATTTCCTTCTTTTTTGATAAGCCTATTTACCAAAGATAAAATGGTAATATCAACTGGTTCAATGTATTTGAAAATAGTGAGTTTTAGTTTCCTTCCTATGAGTATTAGTTTTATCTTCTCTTATGTTCTAAGGACAATGCATTTTGTAAAAATTTCACTTCTTGCAAGTATTATCGGGATCGGATTAAATACAATATTAAACTATTTTTTAATATTTGGTTTTTTATTTATTCCTGCTATGGGAGTTAAAGGTGCAGCTATTGCTACAATTATCGCAAGAATAGTTGAACTTTCCACCTTGCTATTTTTTATCTACTTAAAAAATTTGCCATGTGCTGTTAGATTAAAACACTTTTTTATCAATGAAAAAGGTTTTCTTGGAAAATTTATAAAAATAACACTTCCAGTTATATTAAACGAGATGCTTTGGTCCTTAGGAGTAACGATATATACGGTTATTTATGCTAGAATAAGTACACCAGCAGTTGCAGCAAGTAATATTGCACTTACAATTGAAAGATTTGCTTTTGTATTTTTTATTGGACTTGCAAACGCAAGTGCAGTTTTGATAGGTAACTATATAGGGAAGAAAGAATATAAAGTTGCAAATGACTTAGCAAAAAAGGGACTTTTATTTTCATTAATTTTAGGAGTAGTCATAGGTTTAATTATTTATCTTCTAACACCATATATATTGATTTTATTCAAGGTATCAACTGAGGTTAAACAGATTGTAAAAGGTATGATGTTAATATATTGTTTTATCTTAACATTCAGGGCTGAAAATGTTCTTTTAATAGTTGGTATATTTCGAAGTGGTGGAGATACAACTTTTTCTTTAGTTGTAGACGCTGGTTCAGTCTGGTTTTGTGGCATACCATTGGGTTTGTTTGCAGCTTTTATATTAAAACTACCTGTTCCACTTGTTTTTCTAGCAATATCTTCAGAAGAAATCTTAAAAATAACATTATCTTTAATAAGATTTTTCAAGAAAAAATGGATACATCACTTGATCTAAGAAAGATTAATTTAATTATTAGAAATTAATTTAATTATTAAAAAAGATTGATTAAAATATTAAAAAACATTATTTTAAATATTAAAGAAGTTTAATTTAATTTCAAAAAGCATGATTTTGAAGATAGATAAATCAAAATTTTTCTGATTTTTTTATTTCAAATGTAAAGCTAATCATTATTTTCCAGATAACTATTGAAAATAATGTAACATATTGGTATAAAATCTTATATTCCTGATTTCCAATGTATTGAAGAAATGAAAAAAGTATATTTATGAAGAGAATTATCCTGTATGAGATAACTAAAAAGTAGTTTTTTTGTTTTTGAAAAATTGATGAAATAAAAATAAGAATAGAATTTGAAATAATAAGTAACATAAAAATAAGATTAATAATTGAAGGACTAACTAGTAAGTTAAAAAAGGATAATTTCAAAGAAAAAATAGCCAATACTAAGGAAAAAATTGCTGAAAGTAAAGTAAAAAAAGGAAAAAAAATTTCTTTGTTTTTCGCAGTATAGAAGAAAAAAAATAAATAAGTTAAGAAAAATAGGGAAAAAAGAGTAGTGCATATTAATGATTTATCTTCGATAAAACTAATAATTTCTGTAAAATTTTTATTGTCCAATAATAAAGGCTGAAAAACAAGTAAAATAAAAAGAAAAATAGAAGTACTAATAGATAAAATTTTCATTACCTAAAATAGATCTATGGTTTTTTGAGGGTTAGTTTCATTTGAAACTTCATAATTTAAGAATATCCATTTTCTAACTGTACAATATGCCCAATATGAGAAAATACCAAGAGTCAATATACTTAAAAGTATTGAAATATAAACTATACCAGCAATTTGACCACCTTTACCAGTGAATTTCATCTGTTTACCATTGATAAATGTGTTTCTTGCTTCCCATCTAGCCCTCTGACATATCGCCCATGGTAGATAAAAGCCAAAGGTTATCAAAGTAAGAAAACCAGTCCATATTGTAAGCCAAAAAAGGCTCCCGCCTTTACCTGTAAACTCTATTCTTTGATTATTATTTTGAATATTTTGTTCCATGTTGGATCACCTTTTTAATTGATTATTAATACTTTCGACGAATGAGTATTATTTCTTTATAATTTTCAAAGTTAAAAATTAAAAAATCTTTATTTCTTATCTCTCAAATTATTTCTAATTGCACTGAAATTTAATCAGATATAAGTAAGATTTATACATAAAAATTGCAAGATTTATATTTTTAATTTTATAATTTCTTATTAATATTAAATTTTTAAAGGAAATTAATATTATTTGTAAAAAAAAAGGATAAGAAAATTAATAAACAAAAGCTTAAAGTAAGAAAAGATTACAACCTATAAAAAATAATAAAATATAATTATGAAAACAAAAAGTTACTGAAAGTGTAAATTAAAAATAAATATAGAAAAAATGTAAAATTAATAAATCTAGAATAAAAACAATTAAATGGAAAAATCGAAAGATAAAAAAAATAAAAAGAAAATATGAAAAAAATAAAATTAAAAAATAAATAATTAAAACAAAATATAAAATAAAAAAAAATAAAAA
>JAAZOT010000002.1 GCA_012797605.1 Spirochaetales bacterium
ATGCAGTAGAAAGACATTGAGTATCAAAACCCATCTTCCAAATATATCTTAAAGCTGATGGTGAAAGCTGTTCTATAATATTAGTTGATGGTGGTACTTTCATCTTTTTAGGATCACGACCGACGAAAGTCCAAGCAACCAAGTAATAAAGAAAAATTAATAATACACCGAAAAAAAGAATAAATGCTGGGAAATTTGTATTGTAAAAAGATTTGATCTGATGAAAAATCATTTTAGTTTTGTCAATTTCTTGGTTTTCAGGGGAAATAAAAGAGATTGGTTTCCATTTAATATAAACCGTAAGACCCTCGAACTTATTTAAAATATCTGTTGTTTCAAATAATAAGGTATCAGCTTTTTTGGAATCGGTTGTAAAAATATAATTAAATGTGTAATTCTTTGTTTTCTCACCCATAGATCCAGTGTAAGCCTCAATAGTCGTAAAACTAAAATCTGAATTTAAAATGATATTTTTGGGGAAAACAATGGTAGCGGTAGATTTCAATATTGGGAAATTCCAGTTGTTTCCAGTTATATTAAGATATAAAAGCTCTTCGTCATTTAATCTTTTTATTATTGAATCATAAGAGTAGGATATCTCAAATGTATGGATACCTTTATCAATATATGAATTTGGATCACCTAAATATATACGAAGATAACCATTTTTTTTCTCTCTTTTAGCTATCGCTGGATTTCCATCCATCTTCCCTTCAATAATATTTAATCCAAGAGATTTTGGTAAAAATGAATTTGTATTTTCATATAAGGGCAAATCCCTATATATACCATGGTTTATTTCTATATTTAAAGATTCTACCACAATTGTTTCATGAATAATAATTTGACCATTTTCTGAAATAGTTATTGCAGAGCTAAAAAAAAGGATTCTTTCTTCATTACTTGACTGATAATTATTACCTGAAATACTTACCGTAAAGCAAAAGAAGATTAAAGGAAGTAAAATAACAAAAATAATTGAGCCATAGATTTTATAAGAACTCTTTATCTTAAGAATAAAATTAAAGTTCATTTTACCCCCTAATTTTTTAGTTTAAAATATTTATTTACAAATAATTATTCATTACAAAATATAAAAAATCAATTTAAATATTTATATAAATGCAAAATATTAGGTCATAATTTTGAATCCTATGGAAAATCCTGTTTTCAGCCTCATAAAACTGAGGGATATTTAAGTAAACAAGATCATAGTTAAAGTTGGCTCCTACAAGTATTGAGAAAAAGGTATTATTGTAGATCATTCCAAAAACAATTCTATGTTTTAATTTATATATTAAATATGTTTCATTCATAATATTTGGATCGTATAGGGAGTAATGACAAAATATTTTTAAAAAATCTACATTGGAAAGATTAAATTTATATGATAGATAAATAAACCCTCCAGCCGCTAAAAGTGGGGGCATTTTACCATTAGTTCCAACTTCATCTATAAAATTTGGAAGATCGTCTGGAATAAATAAACCTGGACCGTAGTTAAAAATTTCAATATCTATTGTATCACTTTCTGCATAAGGATTTAATCTCGGGTCTCTTATCCCATGAATATTGAAAACCCCTTCAATCGCAAAATTAAAATTTCTATCAGAATATTCAAAGTAGAATGTAAAAAATTGGCTATGAATTTTTATAGGCACAGAACCTCTTTCGCCTAAATTTACAGATAAAGAAAAAGATAAATTCTGGTTTTGGAATCCAAATTTACTTATAAAAGACTTTGATGAGTTTGAATCAAGTCCCTCTTCTCCATTTGAGACACCTATGATAAAATAAAAGTAGGCTATATTCCACTTAAAGTAAAACTGGCAATCATGAAGATATATGGCATTAACATAGTAAATCGGAAGTTGTCTTGGACCAAGAATAAATGCTGGATATGGAAGATACTTTGTGTAATCATAAGAAGAGTTACTATTCCCATAATAAGAACTATCAAGAGGGTAAGAAGGTAGTTTTTGAATTACTGATGGATAAAAGTTTTCAAAATGATAATTTAAAGCAATGTTTTGATTGTATTCAAATATAAAATAAATATTATAATTTGAAAAAGTAAAATTAATAATATTTGGTTCAATAAGATTTGGTGCGAAAAATTCATAAAATCTCGCTTTGTCTGAGTATGGAAGACGAAAATCTATGTCTATAATAGATTTAAATAACCAGTTCGATGAAAGATAGTTTATGAAGTTTGCCGATAGTTTTAGTATTACATCAAATTGATCTTCATTTCCAGTAATCTCGATCATTTCACATGTTCGATACATCGAAAAAATCGAAAATGATAAATTAAACTCTTGAGCATATAATCTTTCTGCATTTAAAAAGGTCAAAGAAGCTAAGAAAATAAAGATAAAAGATAAAATAAAAGAAAATCTCATAAACCCTAATAAAAAAATTATTTTGTTATTTTTCAAATAGAAAATCCTAAGAAATTTTATTCTTTTCATTTTTTAGGTATCGGAAATTTAATTTGAAGTTAAATACCTAAGTTATTGTATAATTAAATAAGAAATACAATCATAAAATCTTATTATTATTCTATAATTCAATTTGCTTGCATAAAAATATATTTTAAATTATAAAATTATACTAAATAAAGTTGAATACATAAAAATATATGCTATAATAAATATGAATATAAGCGAGGAGAATAAATTATGAAAAAAAAGTTAATAATTGCATTTATAATTCTTTCTGCCTTATTTCTATTTTCAATGCAACTTTGTTCTTTAATTTTTGGCAATAAACCAAATGTCTATATATCATCTCCATATAATGGTCAAGCAATAAATACTACTGGTATTACAGTTTCTGGTACCATTAATGATACTGATGGAGATGCCTACAAGGTTAAAGTATGGATAAGTGAAACATCTATTTATGCATGGGATTATGATGTTACTTCAGGACAATTTTCAGTTGAATTAGATTTAACCACTTTACAAAGTGGCCAATATACAATATGTGCTCAAGGTTATGACACAAATAATAATACAAGTGATATTGTCTATGTGACAATTAATTATACTGCAGGTGGTGGAGGTGCTAACTTATTGTTAAACGGCGATTTTCTAGCATCTGAATTTAATGATGCTGATATTACATACTATGACGGGTACTATGTTAATACTTTTCTTAACAATCCAAATAATGGGGATTTCTTACCAAACTGGACATTTTATATAGGTAGTCCAGAAGAAGATTGGCCTAAAATAGATATTGGTATTGGATATGTAAGAATGTATACAACAAATTCTAATTCTAATGGTTCTGAAATGGGAATGCAGCAAGATACAGAAGGTATAAGTAACCTAAAAACAGGTACTGGATTAAAAATAAAAATAAAGTTTAAGATTGATAGTTTTGCTGGTGGAGATTGTGTAAGCGAATATTATGAAGCACCAGTTAAGATAAGTATTTCCATGAATGCACTAGATTATTTGATTGCTGCATTTACAAATTTGTATTATAGTGCTTCAGGAGGATATGGGAAAGGCAATTTATTTACAGGTACAATATATACAGAAACATTTGATATGCCAACA
>JAAZOT010000077.1 GCA_012797605.1 Spirochaetales bacterium
AAAGAGATGATAAAAAAATATATAGCAAATCAACCTTTTATGTGGGAAATTTCTGGAGATCCTAACCAGATTTCTTTGATTAACCCAGCTGATTTTACTTACCTTGGAACAAAATAAATCAATGAAATTTTGATTTTTAAAATTTACAAAAAAGGACTATCTCCCTTTGAGGTAGTCCTTTTTTTTATCTTCTTTATCTTTTATATATTCTATTTAATCTTCATATTTTAATCTTCTTATTTTTTTTATTTTTCTTTTTAATTTTATTTTTTTTTTTTGTTTATTTTTATTTGTTTATTTTTGTTTGTTTTTTATTCTTCTATTTTTTTTATTTTTTTTGTTTGATTTATCTTAAACTTTCCTTAAAATTTATTATATAGATTTTTCAAGTCTTATATTAAATTTTATTATAAATTCGATTTACAATATTTTATATATTGCCAATTTTTTATTAGTTTTATATTTTTAAGGAATCTATATGAAAGGAATAGCATTTATAATCGGATCCGAAATTTTAGATGGAAAAACGCTAGATACAGATTCCATCTATCTTTATAAATTCTGCCAAAAATTTGCAATTGAAATTGAAAAAAAATTAATATTAAAAGATGAAGAAAAAATCATAATAAACTCGGTAAATAAAGAAATAAATGATTTTGATTTTTTCTTTTTCATAGGTGGGCTCGGTCCCACATTTGATGATTTAACACTAGACTCAGTTACTAAATATTTTGATTTGCCTATCCAATATGATAAAGACCAGATTGATAAAATAAAAAAATTCTTATCTTCAAGAAATATTTTTGATAAAAATCTGATAAATTTAAACCTAAAACAAGCTCGATATATTGGAAAACCTTTGCGAAATATTAAGGGTATGGCATTGGGTTCCTATTTTAAAATAGATTTTAACAAAAATATAAAACACTTCTTCTTGCTTCCAGGTCCTAAATTTGAGTTTGAAAGTATGTTAGATGAAGAAGTAAGTGAAATTTTAAAGCTTATCAGTAAAAATAATAATTATTATTATCAAAAGGATATCTATGTTTACAATATCGCAGAAAGTTCACTTAATAACCTATTAAACTCGATTGGATTTAAAACTCTATATGGAATATATGCTAAAGAACATTTGAAAGTTCTAACTTTTCAATCTAAAAATTTAAATCAAATTAATCAAGATTTATCAAAGATTTTAAGTTATGAGAATTTACTTGGTTATTATTTAAAGGATTTCAATGCTGATTTTATTTTTAATAAATCTAATATTGATAAGATGGAGTTTTTAACAGATTTAAGTCTAATAATAACCGACCCCATTGAATTTAAAGATATATTTTTTAATTTTATAAAGTATAAAGGTTTACGATTCTCTGCTGCGGAATCTTGTTCTGGTGGATTATTATCGCAATTAATCACATCGATTCCACACGCCTCCAATAATTTTTTAGGTTCAGTTGTTTGTTATAGCCCTTTTTCAAAAGAAAAATTATTAAAAGTTCAAAGAAATATTATTGATAAATTTGGAACTGTATCACCAGAAATTACAGAAATTTTAGCAAAAAACAGCTTAAAACTTTTTAATTCTGATTTTGCTATTTCCATAACGGGTTTTGCTGGACCTGATGGAGGAACCGATTTATTTCCTATCGGGACATGCTTTATTGGTATTTCAAAAATTAATAAAGATGACGCTAAGGCTAGGTCCTATAGTAAAGTATATAGATGCAATTTTAAAGGAAATAGGACAACTATCCAAAATCTATCGGTTATTTTTAGCATGTTTCTTGCAATTTATAATTTATATGATTAAAAATCAATAAGGGGGAAAAATGGGTGTTTTTAAATCTTATGATATTAGAGGTATTTACAATAAAGAATGGAATAAAGATATTGCTTACAAAATCGGTAATTTTATCCCTCAAATTTTTCAAATAGACAAAATATTAATAGGAAGAGATGCAAGACTTTCTTCAAACGAAATTTTTGATGCACTATCAAATGGTCTAACAGATGCTTCTGTTGATGTATATGATTCTTCACTTACGACAACACCTATGATTTACTTCGGCACCTCTTTTTTTGATTTCCCTTTTTCAATAATGATAACTGCTAGTCATAATCCTAAAGAGTATAATGGACTTAAAATCTCAGGTAAAAACTCTATACCTATTGGATATGAAACTGGCATTAATCAAATTGAAGATGCTATAATAAATAATAAATTAGATATAATTAAGAATTCAAATAAAGGTAAAATTTATGAACATAAGTTTCATGATGAGTACTCTAAATTTCTTATTAAATATAAAGAAAAAATTCGTTCAATAAAATATGTAATAGATTTTTCAAATGGTATGGCTTCATTATTTAAAGATTCTTTATTTTACGATGCTAAAAATGTTATAAACTCAACTATTGATGGGAATTTCCCTGCCCATGAGCCAAATCCATTGGAAAAAGAAAATAGGGAGCAAATTGTAGAACTTGTTAAAGAAGAAAAAGCAGATATCGGTGTTATTTTTGATGGTGATGCGGATAGAGTCATGTTCATTGACGAAAATGGTGATTTTATCTCACCAGATTTAATAATTGCTTTGTTGGGTTTATATTTCAAAGATAGAAAACCATTTAATGTACTTTATGATATTAGAACTTCCAAATCTGTTGACATTTACTTAAACTCAATCGGTGCAACAACTTTTATGTGGAAGGTTGGACATGCCTATGCAAAACGCAAATTAAAAGAGATAGATGGTGTATTCGGAGGTGAACTTGCTGGACATTACTATTATAAGGATTTCTATTTTTGCGATTCTGGAATTTTAACTTCACTTCTAGTCTTGAATATGGTTGAGAAACTAAAAGAAGAAAAGATATCTATCTCTAGCTGGATCAAAAGTATTACTAAATATTATAATTCAGGGGAGATTAACTTTAAGATCAACAATAAAAATGAAGCAATCGAAGCAGTTATCAATAAAATTTCTTCTAAATATAAAATAGAAAAAAAATTCGATTTTGATGGTTATAGAGTAGAATTCGATAACTGGTGGTTCAACATAAGACCATCTAATACTGAACCTCTTTTAAGACTAATAATAGAAGCAAATGATGAAAATCTATTAGAAGAGAGAAAGTCTGAAATTATCGATGTAATAAATAATTTTACTTAATTAAATTTCTTTTTCTTTTAATAAAAAATAAAAGCAATAAGTTAAAAATAATAATAAAGGATAAGATATGGATTTTGCAAACAATGATTTTATTAAATCAAGAATTCAAAAAGTTGAAGAACTTCGAAAACTTCAAAAAATTGTCTATAAAAACAAATTTGAAAAAGATGGAAACATTGAAGATATTTTGAAGATAGAATTAGGACAAAAGGTTAAAGCTGCTGGAAGAATTATTGCAATAAGAGAATTTGGAAAACTCATTTTTTTTCATATTCAAGATTTTTCTGGGAAAATACAAGTTGCAATAGATATTTCTACAGTTGGCGAAGAAAAAATTAGTTATTTTAAGAAATATGTGGATATAGCTGATTTTATTGGTGTAACTGGAAAATTAATTTTAACTAAGACTGGTGAAAAAACAATACAAGCGGAAGACTTTATACTTTTATCAAAAGCAATAAGACCTCTTCCAGAAAAATGGCACGGAATTGCCGATCAAGAAACTAAATATAGACAGCGATACCTTGATTTAGCAATGAATCCTTCCTCAATGAAAAGATTTTTGAATAGAAGCAAGTTGATTTCCACTATCAGAAATTTTCTTGAATCTCATAAATTTATTGAAGTTGAAACACCTATTTTGCAAAACAAAAAATCTGGTGCTCTTGCAAGACCTTTTGTCACACATCATACAGCATTAGATATTGATTTGTATTTAAGAATTTCACCAGAAACATACTTAAAAAGATGCATTGCTGGTGGTTTTGATCGTGTTTATGAATTTGCAAAATCTTTTAGGAATGAAGGAATCGACCCTTCTCATCTTCAAGAATTTACCTTACTTGAATTTTATGCTGCTTATTGGGATTATAAACAACTTATGCAGTTTACCCAAGATTTGATACAGCATATTATTCTTACTATGAATGGTTCTATGAAGATTACATATAAAGGACAAGAAATCGATTTTTCAGGACAATGGCCGATATATTCTTTTAGAGACTTGATCATACAACATGCAGATATCGATATAGATAAATTCCAAACAGCAGAATCTCTTCGTGATGAAATCAAAAGGAAAGGGATAATCTTAGAAGATATGGATAAACTTGGAAGAGGAAATCTTATAGATCAACTATATAAAAAGGTTGCAAGACCTAAAATGATTAATCCTCAATTTTTGATAAATCATCCAATAGATCTTTCTCCACTTGCAAGAAAAAATGATGAAAACCCCTTGGAAACTGATAGATTTCAACTTGTAGTTAATACATGGGAAATTGTAAATGCCTATTCCGAGCTTGTAGACCCAATAGACCAAAGGCAAAGATTTGAAGAACAAGCCAAAGCTCATGCTGCTGGTGATGAAGATGCTCTTGAAATGGATGAAGATTTTTGCTTATGCGTTGATCATGGCCTTCCACCTATTGCTGGTTGGGGAATGGGAATTGATAGATTTATGGCTTTAATTTCTGACTGTGAAAACCTAAAAGATGTTGTTTTATTTCCTCTCATGAGACCAATTGGGCAAGAAGATAAAGATAATCTTTCCTTCCCCCAGTTAAAAAAAGCTCCTATTGATAGAAAAACTGCCTTGGAAATAATAAAAAAGCATATAAGTTCTGATTCATTATTAAAACATAGTTTGGCATCAGCAGCAGTTATGGAAGGATTAGCAGAATATTTTAGCCAGGATAAAGAAAACTTTTATCTTGCAGGTCTTTTACATGATATAGATTTTGAATTGATTGATAATAATTTTGAGCTCCATGGAATACAATCTATAGAAATTTTAAAACCTTATGGACTTGACGAAAATATTTTGCATGCCATTCAGTCTCATAATGAAGAATTTACAAAAGTCAAAAGAGTTAACAATCTTGATTTTGCACTTACTGCTGCAGAATCTGTTACCGGTTTGATTTCGGCAACGGCACTGATCTTACCAAGCAAAAAACTTTCTGATGTAAAAGCAGACTCAGTAATAAAAAGGATGAAAAAAAAGGATTTTGCTAAAAATGTCAACAGAGAGTCAATTCTGTTAATTGAAAAAACTGGATTGAATCTTGAGAAATTTATTGATATTGCTATTTCATCTATGCAAAAAATAGCTAATCAACTTGGTCTTTAGTTTATATTAAGGCTATTATATTCTTTAATATTGACAAAAAATATTTTTATTATAAAAATGTGCAATTTTACACTAATAGAAGATGATTTTTCAATTAAGATTTTATATAATAATTATAAGATAATATTTACAAAAAGAGCAGCTGGTAATTTCTCATTTCAACAAATGTATTTTAGTTCAAAAATTACTTCGGAAGCAAGATACAATTTTTCAAAAAAATACGAAATTTCACCTTTTCATATTTACAACCCTATACTTGAACATGACAACAAATATCACATTGCTGAAAAGCCTTTAGATATTGAATACTACAATCCTCAATCACAAATAGGTAATGCAGATGCTATCCTTATATTAAATAAAGATCTATATGGTATGATTACATTTGCAGATTGTATACCCTTAGCGCTTATAAACCTTAAAAAAGCCGCTTGTGCATCCATTCATCTAGGTTCAAGAAGTATAGTTAAAGATGCAATTTCATCTTTTGTGAAAGAATGGATGACAAATTTCGATTTATATCCAGATAGTTGGATAGCAATAATAGGTCCTTCTATTTTTTATCAAGACTATGAGATTAAATCTGACTTTATTAATTTTATTGAACAAAAAAATATTGAATTATTAAAATTCAATTATCTTATTGACCAAAAATACTTTTTTGACAATCGTGCTGCACTAATTTATCAATTAAATAAAATAGGTATTAATAATATAATTAAATTGGATTTCAACACATATTCCGATAAAAGATTTTCATCATATAGAAAAGATAAACCAAATCATATTACACAAGCGTTATTTGTTTCTTTTTCTTAATTTAAATTCATACTGCACCACTGTTCGATATTTTTATATAAGAAATCTATCTCCTCTTTAGTAGTAATAAAAGAGGTTGAAATTCTTATAATATCTATTGGGAAATAGGAACAAATAATTCCTTTATTGTAAAGGCAAGTCAGCAATTCTTTGGTCTTTGAACCAATTGAAATAGCGATAATCGAGCTTTTATAATCCCTATAATTTCCCGGAGATGAAATAATCTTGAACTTCTCAAATCTATTTTCTATTTGAATTAATTTCTCTAACAGATATTTTGATGAACCTTCAATATATCTATTTATTTTATCAAAACCGACTAAATTTGCTAATTTAAAAGCCCCTTCGAAACTACAAAAAGGAAGAGGACTTCTATTAGAAATTTCATGACTTTTTAATAAACTTTTATTATCATAATCAAATAGGTTTTCCATATTTCGCCAACCTTGAAAAAATGGCATAGAACTGATATTAATATATGATACTGAATGCCCTGGATAACCTAAAAGCCACTTATGCAATACTGATACGAAAATTACATCTGGATAATTATTGACATTTAATATCCCCCAATATGGAAATTGAGAAAAATCAACTATCAATTTCACACCCTTCGATTTACAATACGAATTAATTAAATCTAGGTCATGGGTAAAACCATTAAAAAAATCGACTAAACTTATTATGAAAATATCTGATTTAATCTTCTCTTCACACCATTTCTTATCGATACCTTCTTGAGGGTATTCCACTAAATTTAATTTGCATAGATTTAGTGATTCAAGACTTTTAACTGGAAGTATAAGAGAAGGGAAATTCATTTTGTATGTCGAAATTATTGGAAT
The DNA here is from genome assembly GCA_012797605.1 of Spirochaetales bacterium. Taxonomy (GTDB): domain Bacteria; phylum Spirochaetota; class JAAYUW01; order JAAYUW01; family JAAYUW01; genus Exilispira. The sequence continues at coordinate 6,972 of JAAZOT010000077.1, forward strand.
TCTTTTTTCAGTATCGAGATAATCTCTTATAATTTGTAATAAAACATTTGATATAACGGAAGAAACAGGTCCTAAGAAGTACCAATTTCCTTTTGTCCCACCAAATACCGAGGTTACATGGTTTCTAACTTCCTCTTGGTACTTTTCGACTTTTTTTGTAAAATTAGAACCATATCCAAAGATACTATTAAATTTATGTGTTTCTCTCAAAATAGTTTTAGGAACTTTTGCTAAATTTGCATAGTTAAAATAATAGTTATCTTTCTTTATTTTGAAATATGATAAAATAAAACGCAAACTTTTTTTTGTTTCCATTTTCCCTTCTTAAATTAAAAGTAAATCAACTATAATAAAATTGAATAAAGTATTATAAATCATTTTCATTAAAAATTAGCTTGGTATTCAAACCATATCTTTCTTTTAATAAATGAGAAAGAGCAATTATACCCATGACTTCACTATTGTAATGTCCAATGGATAAAATTGCCTTACCTTCTTCCAAAGCTATCTGTGGTATATGTTGAGCTATAGAACCTGAAATAAATAGATCTACATTTCTTTCTATTGCCTCTTCAAAATACTTATATGATTCCCCCGAAATTACGGCGACTTTCTTGGGAATATCATTCAAATAATTATATATTTTTAAACTTCCCTTTTTTATGCCAGTTCTATCAGATAGATAATTTTCTATTTTCTGCATAATTTGTACTATACCAAATCCTTTTTCATTTTGACCAATTAAACCATAATTGAAAGGTTCTAAGTTGGTTAGTTCAATTATATTTGATATAATTCTGTTATGGCCAATCTCATAATTTGCATCCATTGGAAGATGTATTCCTATAAGCGAGATATCATTTTCTAAAAGCTTTTTTACCCTATCTCTTAAGTTTCCCCTGATACTTAAAAAAGACTTACCGAAAAAACCATGGTGAACTATTATAGCATCTGCTTTTTCTTTTATTGCGAATTCAATAACATCAATATTAATATTTACACTTAATACAACTTTATTCACTTCCTCTTTACCCTCGACCTGGATCCCATTATGACAATAATCTTCAAAGTACTGAAACTGATAGTAATTTGCTAATTCTCTTTCCAATTCGTATAAATTCATAATTTCCCTTTATACTTGATATTAATTCTTTAGTTATATGTCAATAAAATTTATACTTTTACTAAGGTTGGATCTCAATAAAAGATATATAATATAGTTGCAAATTTACAATCTATTTATCCTTTCTTTTAATCTTTTCTTTAATGTTTTATTGACTTTTTGTTAAGTTTAAATAAAATACAGATGTGCACCCGTAATTCAATGGTAGAATGCCAGCTTCCCAAGCTGGATACGTGGGTTCGATTCCCATCGGGTGCTTTTTTTAAATCCTAATATTTTTTATTTTATTCTTATATCTTTACCTAAATACCTATTTAAAAACAGTTTCAATGATTCAATCTCTAAATCGGATAGATAATAATTTTTTTTATAATTTTCAATGTCAATAAAGGTAATTTCATCTGGATCTTTATCAAAAATTTCTGAAAACTTAAAGATAACAAATGTAATAATCTGTGACATATAGGATGAATAACCAAGTCTTTTCAAAAAGAGATTAAAATAAATTAACTTTTTTAATTTCATTATTATACTCCTGAAAAGTTTCTTTATTTAATAAATAGTAAAATCTTTCAAGATTATTACATGTTTTAGGAGAAAATATGATAAAAAATAAATGGAGGCTTATCATACATGGGGAAAATGATCCCTTCTATAATATGGCTGTTGATGAGGCAATAGCTAAAATGACTGGTGAAAATCCTGAATTTCCAACACTTAGATTTTATAGATGGAATCCAGCTACTTTATCCCTGGGTTATTTTCAAAAATTTAAAACAGAGATAGATTATGAATTTTGTAAAATAAACAATATAGGTATTGTTCGAAGAATAACAGGAGGTAGAGCTGTCTTACATGATGATGAAATAACTTATTCCGTCTGTATCCCAGCGAATAATCCAATATATGAAAAAAATCTTATAGAATCATATAAACTTATTGCTGAAGCTTTAGCCGAGGGATTGGCACTTTTAAATTTAAATCCTCAATTTAATTATAAGAAATTACCCGATATCCATTCTTCTTCTGCATGTTTTGATGCTCCTTCTTTATATGAAATAACGGTAAATGGCAAAAAAATAATAGGCTCTGCTCAAAAAAGATTTCAAAATGTATTTTTACAACATGGTTCAATTCCATTTACTATAGATTCAGAAAAACTATTCAATTGCTTCAAATTTCTAAATTTAGAGACAAAAGATAGATTAAAAAACAATTTTAAGAAGATAGCAACAGGGATAAACATGGAAAAAGAAGAAACAACAAGTGTTGAAAAAGCAATTAATGCTTTTGTTGAAGGTTTTAAGAATAAATTTGAAATAGAATTTTTTCAAGATGATATTTCTCAAATAGAAAAAAACCTAATAGAAGAAACATTATATAGTAAATATGCTTCGTCTGAATGGTTAGAAAAATTTTAATAAATTATTTTAAAAAGGATTCTAACTGATCTTTAGAAAAGTATTCAATAATTATCTTGCCTTTATTGAAATTACCTTGAAGATGAACTTTAGTATTGAATTTATAGGTTAATTTTTCCTCAATTTCTTTAATAAAAGGTTCCAATTCTTTTTCTTTATCGGTCCTATTATTATCTTCATCCTTAATTTTCTTTTTAGAATAATCCCTTACCAATTTTTCTACTTCTCTTACCGATAAACCTTCTTTTTCAATCTTCTCTGCTACCATTATAATTTCATTTTCGTCTTCTATTTGCAAGAGAGGTAATGCATGCCCTCTTGATAATTTATTTTCAAGAATTTTTGTTTTAACTATAGTTGGAAGTTTTAAAAGTCTTGTTACATTAGTAACATATGTTCTACTTTTACCTAACCTTTTTGCGAGTTCTTCATGTGTAATGGAGTATTTTTCTATAATTTGAGCTATAGCGAATGCCTCATCAATGGGATTCAAATCTTTTCTTTGGATATTTTCTATTAAAGCAATTTCCAGTATTTCCTCATCGGTAAATTGCTTTATAATGGCTGGAATTTTTGATAAATTTGCTCTTTTAGCTGCTAGAAATCTTCTTTCCCCAGCGACAATCAAGAAATTTCCATTTTTAGGTACAACAAGTATTGGTTGCAAAATTCCTTTTTCTTTAATGGATTCAGCCAATTCATCGATATCTTCATCACTTATTGTCTTTCTTGGCTGATCAGGATTTGGAACGATATTATCTATTTGAATAAATTGAATTCCTTCAATTGATTTGACCTCTGTTTCATCATATACAGGGATTTCATTTGAAAATAATGCATCTAACCCTTTCCCTAAAGCTTTTTTTGTCATTATTCTCTCCAATTTTTATACCTCAATAGAAACTTGTTGTAGAAATTCTTTCGCCAAATTCATATAAGAAATTGCACCAGATGATTTTGGTTCATATTCTATTACAGAAATGCCATGAGAGGAAGATTCGGCTATTGATACATTCCTTGGAATTACTGTTTTATATAATTTTTGTTCAAAATACTTTTTTACTTCTTCATATACTTCTTTAGACAGATTGGTTCTAATATCGTACATAGTCAAAATAACACCATTTAAGACTAATTTATTATTTATAGAACTCTGAACTTTTTTTATCGTTTTAAGAAGCTGACTCAAACCTTCCAATGCAAAAAATTCACATTGAACTGGAATTATAACCTCATCGGAAGCAGCAAGAGCATTTATTGTAAGTAGTCCAAGAGAAGGGGGCGTGTCTATAAAAATATAGTCATAATCATCTTTTATTTTATCTAATGCTTTTGCAAGTTTATATTCTCTGTTAGGCTCATTTATCAATTCAATTGTAGCACCAGATAGATGTATATTGGCTGGAATTAGATCGATGTTATTTCTCTTGATTAATGCAGATTTTATATCTAAATTTGTCATCATGATTTCATAGATTGTGGGTTGAGAATCGTTAAGTCTAACACCTATACCAGATGTCGCATTGCCTTGAGGATCCAAATCTATTATTAATACTTTTTTCTCTAGCAATGATAATGCATAGCCAAGGTTTATTATAGTAGTTGTTTTGCCAACTCCACCTTTTTGATTACTTATCGTTATTATTTTCCCCATATTATCTCCACTATATTTCTTTCCCACTGAAAGCCAGTGACTTGATGTATTTCAAATACATTAATATATTTCCATAAATTTTGTTTTTTTACAATAAAAATTTCTTTTTCTATTTCATTTATTTTACCTTTTAATGCATAAATAGATGTTCCTTCTTTTAATAATGATTTTGCGACCTTGAAAAAATCCTGCAAAGAAGAAAATGCTCTAAATATTACAATATCATATTTTTCTCTAATTTCTCTGACATTAGAGCATATAACTTTTGCTGAATTAATACTGAATTTATCAATTACTTCTGTTAAAAATTTTGCTTTTTTATGGTTAGATTCAATCAAGTCAATATTCAAATCTGTTTCAACCAACAATAAAGGTATTGATGGGAAACCAGCGCCACTTCCAACATCTGCTATTTTTAGGTTTTTATAGTCTTTTCTTAAAATTAATGGTAATACTGATAATGAATCATAGAAATGTTTTTCTTCAAATTCATCATCTTTTACTGTCGTAAGTCCATATAATTCATTTTTTTCAAGAATTAACTCTTTATATTTATCAAAAAAATTCTTTTTCTTATAATAAAATGGTTTAATATTTTTTTTCTCTATCAACATATGTTTCACGTGTAACATTTATTTCTTAAATTTTCTTAATTCTATATCTATTGCTATAATATCAACTGGTTTCAAACCTTGAATTGAAAATAATTCATTAAATGTTTTTGGTTTAATTTTATTTAATCTTTGTTTTGTCTCAAAAGATAAGTTCCCTATTGAATTGTAATCGAAGTTTTCTGGAATTTCAACATTTTTCCTATTAAGGGCTCGACTTTGAAGATTTTTTTCATGTTCTATATAACCTTCGTATTTGATATCTATAAATATCGATTCGGCTATATCTTTTATCTTAAATTCACTACAATAATTTTGATAAAACTGCTCAAAATCAAGAAGATCCTGCTTTATTGCAAGATCAATATTAATATTTTTGCTTTTTTCAAGTTCATTATTTTCATATCTAATTGATTTTAGTTTTTCTTGGAAGCTTATTTTTTTTCTCAATAATTCCTCAAGAATTTCAATAGTCTCTATATCTTGTAAGTGATATTTTTTAGAATATTTAAATAATCTTTCATAAGCATTGTCATTTCGTATTTCCAATCTATATTCAGCTCTAGCGGTAAACAATCTATAAGGTTCATCGACACCTTTTGTGACAAGGTCATCTATCATTACTCCTATATATGATTCGTTTCTTGATAAAATAAATTTCGGTTGATTTAAAACCTTTAAGGCAGCATTAATACCAGCGACAAATCCTTGTCCTGCAGCTTCTTCATATCCAGAAGTCCCATTAATTTGACCAGCAAAAAATAGATTATTTATTCTCTTATATTCAAGGCTATGATCTAATTGTGTAGGATCAATGATATCATATTCTACAGCATAGGCTGGTTTAACAATTTTGATATTTTCAAATCCTTCAATAGTCTGTAATAGGTCATATTGATATTTTTCCGCTAAAGATGTAGAGATCCCGTTTAAGTAAACTGTTTCAGAATTATAACCTTCAGGTTCAACAAAAATTTGATGGGCAGATTTATCTTTGAACTTAAAGACTTTGTCTTCAAAAGAAGGGCAATATCTTGGACCGATTCCAGTTATTATACCTGAATAAAGAGGAATTTCGTCTTTATGAGCTATAATAACTTCTTTTGTTTTTTCGTTGGAATGAGCGATATGGCAAGGTAATACAGGTAAAATATCTATATTTTTTAAGTAGGAATTTATAGAAAAGAAGAGTGGTTCTTTGGAGCCATCTTGCTTTATCAGTTTTTCATAATCTATAGAATTTTTCTTTACTCTTGCTGGTGTCCCAGTCTTAAATCTTTTCATATCAATATTTTTATTTTTCAAAGATTTTGGTAGATCGATAGAAGAAAACTCCCCTATTCTTCCACTGGAAGTCTTATATTTACCTATATAAATTTCTCCATTTAAAAAAGTTCCAGTAGTCAAAATAAGGGCTTTAGTTTTATATAACATTTCTCTTTTTGTTAAAACTATAAATTCATTATTTGTATCCAAATTGAAATCTGTTATCTCATCTTGAATTATTATAATATTCTTTATCTTTCCAATAAAATCCTGTGTATTCTTCGAATAAATATACTTATCAGTTTGTTGCCTAATCGCTTGCATTGCAGGACCTTTTTTTGTGTTTAGTTTTTTATATTGTATTGCAGATCTATCAGCGATTTGAGGCATCATTCCGCCCAAAGCATCGAGTTCACGAACAACAATTCCTTTTGCGATCCCACCTATTGATGGATTGCAAGACATCTGTCCAATGGTATCATGATTCAGTGAAAAAAGGCCTATATTCAATCCAAACTTTGAAGCAACATAAGCCGCTTCTAGTCCAGCATGACCACCACCACATACTATAATATCAAACTCTATCATTTTCAGCATCTCCTATTTAATTATATTGGAAATAAAATAAAGTAAAGACATAGAAAATATTTTAATACTATCTTTTTCAAATATTAAATTTCGCTTGAATTTCATAAATTTGATAAAATAATTATTTGACAAAATAAATTAAATATGTATATAAATTCTAATTATTAAAATTTATTAGTTTACTTTTTCTTGATTTATGCATATTTTATAACATATATTGTTTTGTTGGAGGTTTTGTTTTGTTTGATATCGGTTTGTTTGACTCAATTGAAGAGAAAATTATCATTGAAACAGGTGAATCTTATTTCAAAAAAAATTACCTCAAAGATTTTGATATCCAAAAGGTTGATAATGACTCATTACTTTTAAAAGGTAATTTGCTTATAGATGATAAATCCTTTTCACCTGAAATATTAATCCGCCTACCAGACGGTTCTTTCCCAACTTCTTTCTGCACTTGTGAAGACTTTGGTGAATTTTGTTCTCATAGAGCTGCTTTGATTTTTAAGTTTTTGGAAGATAATAAGAAGTTTATAAATCCAGATAATACTTTAAATTTAGATAAGTTTTTAGACTATAAAAGGGATCTATCAAAAGAAAGATTTTTTAAATCAATCCATAGAATTAGTGAAAAGTATTCTATTAAATTGGTCCTTATAATTGATGACTTTTTTAGTCAAGAATTAAGATTCAAAATAGATTTCTATAGAAATGATACTAAAATAAATTTTTATACAGATATCTCATATAATGAAAAATGGGATGAGCAAAGGAATTTTAACTATACTCTGTTCCCTATGAAAGATAGATTGATTATTAAAACAATACAAGACTGGCTTGAACATATACCTGAAGAAGACTTTTTAATCCCAAAAGATAAAATAGATCAATTTATTAAATTAGTATCAGATTTTCCAGAATTATATTATTCCAAAGATAAAAAGTTTTCCATTTCTAAGGACTACTTAAAACCAAACCTAATAGTTAGATATACAGAAAAAAATGGTGAAGTAAATGTAAAATTTGATAAGGATATAAAGATAATTGATGGGAATTTTCATCAATGGATAATGCAAGATGATGTTTTGTATCCTTTAAGAATTAAATTGCCAGAATCAGTATGGAATTTTTTAATTAAGGATTCAATAATTTTGAATCAATCTGAAATCGCTGATTTTTACTACGATGTTATTCCAAAGATAAGTCATTCTTTTAATATAGATTTCAAGGGTACAATTGAACTAGAAAATGTTAAAAACAACTCATACTATTTTGAATGTGATTACAATGGGAATATAATTATTTCTCCAAAGTTAGCTATATATTGTGATGATGATACACCATGTATCTATGATTTTATCTTTGGTTCACAAAATAAAATTTACATCACACTATTTAAGAATAATAAATACTTTGTATGTAAAAGAAATTTATTGCAAGAAAAGAAGATTCTTATAATTCTTAAACAATACAACTTTTCCTTAATTGACAACAAATTCATTCAGACTGATAAAATCAAATTCAAGACATTCCTAGAAGAAGGGCTGCAAAAACTAAAACAGGAAGGTGAAATCTATTTTACAGAAGAATTCAAAAAAATAATGATAGAAAAAAATTTCATTACTGTTGATCTAAACTTCGAATTTGATGAAGAAGAATATTCTTCCTTAAAAATCCATGAATATTACTATTTGTCAGATGGGACAAAGATCGATAGTGAATCTATAGAAAAAATTGCTTCAAATAAAAGATTTATAGAAATTCAGAACACTACTACAGCTATTGAAAATCATAATGAAATTCGGCAATTAAAAAATCTTCTAATTTCTTTATCGAGCAATGTAAAAAAGATGCCTCAGCAGTTTATAACAAAAATCCATGTCTCTCATTTTTTGTATCTTTATGATGAAATTGTCAAAATAATGCAATTATCACCAGAAACAAAAATAAACTTAACTTTACCTCCTAAACTTGAAAAAATGATAGAGATGAGAGATGCCTTTATTAAGAATAATGATATCTCAGTATTTAAAAAGAAAGTGGTAGTACCTCAAACAGTAAAAGATATATTAAGAGGATATCAGAAATTTGGTTTCTTCTGGTTTCATTTCCTTAAAGAGTTTAATTTTGGTGGTATTCTTGCCGATGATATGGGTCTTGGTAAGACATTGCAAGTTCTTACCTTCATTAAAAGCTTAGATTCTGCGAAACCTTCATTAATTATTTGTCCAACATCATTACTATTTAACTGGGAAAATGAAATAAATAAGTTTTTCCCAAATACTAAAATTTTAACAATAAAAGGTAATATTAATGATAGAAAAAACGCAATTTCTCATATAAATAGATATGAAATTGTCATTACATCTTACTCTCTGATAAGAAATGATATTGAACTTTACGAAATTTATGATTTTGAAGTTATAGTTCTTGATGAAGCGAATCATATTAAAAATCCAAACACAAATGTTTCTAATGCCGTAAAGCAACTAAATGGGAATTATAGATTTGTATTAACAGGTACACCTGTGGAAAATAATTTAACAGAATTATGGTCGATTTTTTCTTTTGTCTCCCCAATGCTGTTAGGTAAATTTAAAACTTTTAAGGATTACTATATCGATAATTTTTCTGACAACAAATTAGAAGAATTAAAATCAAGAATTGCTCCATTTATTTTAAGAAGAGTTAAAGATGATGTATTAAAAGAACTTCCACCTAAAATTATTCAAACATTTAAATCTGATCTTTCAGATATTCAGCGAACAATGTATCAAGAAATTCTTGCTGAAGTTAAAGAAAATATCATGAATAGAATAAGGCAAGAAGGTTTACAAAAATCGAAAATTCATATTTTAACCGCGCTATTAAAATTAAGGCAAATTGCAAACCATCCTGGACTTATTAATAAATCTTTATTAAATGAGCAAGATATTTCTGGTAAAACAGAACTTTTGAAAGAAATCTTAATCGAATCAATCGATGCAGGACATAAGATAATCATTTTTTCTCAGTTTACTCAGATGCTCTCAATCTTGGAAAGAGAGATAAAATCTTTGGAATTTGAATATTCTTATCTTGATGGTTCTACTCCAGAAAAACAAAGGCAAGAAGAAGTTAAAAAATTCAAGGAAACGAATATACCAATATTTTTAATAAGTTTAAGAGCAGGTGGGTATGGTTTGAACTTACCAGAAGCAGATATAGTAATAATATTTGATCCTTGGTGGAATCCAATGGTTGAAATGCAAGCCATAGATAGAGCTCATAGAATTGGTCAAAGCAAAACAGTAAATGTCTATAAATTAATTTCAAATAATACAATTGAAGAAAAGATTTTACAACTTCAGGATAAGAAGAAAAAGCTTTTTGATTCTGTAATGAATGTTAATAACCTCTTTAAAAATCTTACTGAAGAGGATGTCGAAGAATTTTTCTCCTAATAATAATTATCTGATTATTCTTAATAAATTACTCTTCTGGATCTATTAAAGTAATTTGATTATCTTCGTCATCCTCGGAAATATTAATCTTTGATATATCTGATAATAAATCATCACTATCAAGACTAAGTAATTTAATGCCTAAAGTATTTCTATTTTGAACCTTAATTTTAGAAACCAATGTTTTGAAAGTTTTACCTTTTTTGGTAATCAAAACTATTATATCATCTTTTGTTACATTTGTAACTGTAAGTATTTTACCAGCTTTTTCTCTATTAGAGATACAAAGAACCCCTTTAACACCTCTATTAGTCAATCTTATCTGCTCATGGGGAATTCTTTTTGCATAACCCCTTTCAGAGACAATAAGTATATGTTTTTCTTTTTCTGCTTTTGTCATATTAACAACATAATCACCATCGCTAAGAGATACGCCTTTTACACCCATAGCGGTTCGGCCGATATCATTTATTAGATTTATCGAGAACCTACAAATATATCCAAAAGCGGTTACAATTATTACCTCTTCATCATTTTTCATAATAATAGAATCAACTACAACATCCCCTTCTACTAGTCTTATACAATTAATACCGGTACTTTTTCTTGTGTTAATTAGGGTTAGTTCCATCTTTTTAATGATACCTTTTTTTGTTATAAAAATAAAGTAGGAGTCTTGTGGAAATTCATTAACAATATTTATTGAATTGATATTCTCATCATCCTCTAATTTTAAGAATGATGTAATATGTTCTCCATGATGTCTGAATTCAGAATCTGGAATATCATTGATCATCAAATGATATGCCCTTCCTTTGGAAGTAATAAAAACAAGGTTATCTGTTGTATAACCATGAAGAATTGTTTTAACAGTATCACCTTCTTCTAGTTGAACTCCCTTTTGCCCTTTAGAACCTCTATTTAAAGTTTTAAATTTGGTTGAAGATACTCTTTTTACATACCCATTTTTGGTTAAAATAACTACAACTTCTTCTTTTATTACATCGAGGTTATAATCTTCACTTTCAACACCAGAAATAATCTTTGTTTTTCTTTCATCTCCAAAATTCTCTTTTATTTTAATAAGTTCATTTTTTATCTCATTATTTATTGAAAAATCATCCTTTAATATATTTTCTATCCTATCTATTTCTTTTAAGATTTGTTGATGTTCCTCTCTTATCTTATAACTTTCAAGATTTGTTAATTTTTGAAGTCGCATATCTAAGATAGCTTCAGCCTGAATTTTAGTTAAACCAAATAGACTCATTAAAGAATTCTTAGCTGTGGTTGTATCCTGTGATTTTCTAATAGTTGCAATTACTTTATCAATATTATCAAGTGCTATAAGTAAACCCTCTAAGATATGAAGTCTATCTTTTGCCTTTCTTAAAAGATAGTTGTATTTATTGATAAAAATTTGCCTTCTAAATTCAAAGTAATCTTTTAATATTTCTTTTAAGTCATAACTCTTAGGTTCTGTTTGGTGAATCGCAATAAAGTTCGCATTATAGTATTTTTGTAATGAGGTATATTTATATAGCTTGGCGATTACAACTTCAGGTTTTTTCCCTTTTTTAACCTTTATTAAAACACGAATACCTCTTTGATCGGATTCATCTCTAAGATTGGCTATTTCTTCGATTACACCATCTCTAGCAAGTTGAGCTATTCTTTTAACAATTAATGCTTTATTTTCCTGATATGGTATATCATTTATAATTATCGCTTCTCCGTCTTCCTGTTTTTCAATTGTTATTCTAGCTCTCAAAAGTACTCTACCTTTCCCGCTTAAGTACATGTTTTTCATCTCGTCATCTGCGATAATGATGCCTCCTGTGGGAAAGTCTGGACCTTTTATATATCTTAAAAGTTCCTCGCAAGTAATAGATGGGTTATCTATTAAACATAGCAAAGAATCAATTACATCATTTAAATTATGTGGTGGGATGGAAGTAGTCATTCCAACTGCTATTCCTTCTGCACCATTTACCAAAATATTTGGAAATTGAGCAGGTAGGACCTCTGGTTCATCTAGAGATTCATCGAAATTTTTCCTAAATGGAACAGTTTCTTTATCTAAATCACCTAATAATTGTTCAGTGATTTTTTCAAGTTTTGCCTCAGTGTATCTCATGGCAGCTGGAGTATCGCCATCGATAGAACCAAAATTTCCTTGTCCATAAACCAATGGATATCTAAGAGAAAATGGTTGAGCCATTCTAACTAAGGTTTCATAAATAGCCTGATCTCCATGTGGGTGATATTTACCTAAAACATCTCCAACAATTCTAGCACACTTTTTTGTGGCTTTATCGTAGGTAATGCTTTGGTCGTACATAGAATAAAGTATCCTTCTATGGACTGGTTTTAAACCATCTCTAATATCAGGTATAGCTCTTCCAACAATTACTGAAAGTGAATAAACAAGGTAAGAGTTTTCAATCTCATCCTGAATTGGAACAATTGTAATTTTATTATTAACATTATCAATCTTATCCATTTTTCATCCTCTATAACTTAAAAAGCAAAATATAAGTCATATATCCAGTTTTGTCTTATCGAAATTTACAGATTTACTTGAAATAAAATCGTATCTTGGCTTCACATATTTACCCATAAGTATCTCAAACATCATGTCAGCAATAAGTGCATCTGTGATTTTTACCTGAATAAGTTTTCTTGTTTCTGGATTCATTGTCGTTTCCCAAAGTTGTTGAGGCATCATTTCACCAAGACCTTTAAATCTTTGAATTTCAAAATTCATATCTTTCTTATATTGCTCTAAAAATCTATTTTTTTCTTCATCATCGTATAGATATACTTGCTTTTTCCCTTGTTTATAAGCATAAAGGGGAGGAACTGCAAGGTAAACAAAACCACCATTTATTATTTCTGGTAAGACTCTATAAAAAAAGGTCAGTAATAAAGTCCTTATATGAGACCCATCTACATCGGCATCGGCCATTATAATAATTTTATGATATCTCAAATTTTCAATGTTAAAGTTGTTCCCAATACCAGTACCTAAGGTATCTATTATAGGCTTAAGTTTTTCATTTGTTTGAGCATTTTCAAAATCTGACTTTGAAACATTAAGCATTTTACCCCATAGAGGAAGAATTGCCTGAAATCTTCTATCTCTACCCTGTTTTGCGGAACCACCTGCTGAATCTCCCTCAACAATAAATAATTCCCTATTTGCTGGATCTTGTTCTGAACAATCTGCTAGTTTACCGGGAAGAGAATCTGATTCTAAGAAAGATTTGACTTTTGTTTTTTTATCAAGTCTTTGTTGATATTTTATATATGCTTTTTTGGCTAAAAATTCTATTAGCTTCATAAAATCATTTTCATTCTTTTCAATTTCAACCTTTAACCAGCTTTCAACCTCACTATTTATGAGTTTTTTTATATATTCATTTCCCAATTTTTCTTTGGTTTGACCTTCAAATTGTGGATCTTGCATCTTAACTGCGATTATTGCCACAAGACCAGAATCTACCTCCTTAGATGGAGAGATACCAAGTTCCTTATAGTTATTTTTGAGTTTTGAGTTCTCAAAAAGATTGTCAAAAGTTTCTTCCAGTGCTGACTTAAAGCCAATTACATGCATTCCGCCTTCGTATGTTCTAATGTTGTTAACAAATGAATATAGTATCTCATCATCTGTATCGTTATAGGTAAAAGCAATCTCAACTTCAACCATTTTATTATTTTCAGTTTTATATTCATTTTTGAAATACAAAGGATTAGCGAAAATTGATTTATTTTCATCATTTAAAAATTTTACATAATCTACAAGTCCGCCAGGATTTTCAAACACATCCACTTTATTTTCCGGTTTAAAAACAAATTGAATAGTTATTTTATTATTTAAGTAAGAAAGTTCTTCAAACCTATTTCTCAAAATTAAATACTCAAATTCTGTATCTTTAAATATCTCTTTATCTGGCTTAAAAAGAATTTTTGTTCCTCTTTTATTTGATTTGCCAATTTTCTTGACTTCGTTAAGAGGCAACCCTTTTCTACATTCTATAAAATATTCCCCATTATCTCTATAAACCCAGACTTTAATATACTCTGATAAAGCATTTACAACAGATAAACCAACTCCATGAAGCCCACCAGACACCTTATATGCAACATTGTCAAATTTTCCGCCAGTAAAAAGTTCAGTTAAAACAAGTTCAAGAGCAGATACTTTTTCATCACCCTTATCTACAAGATCAACAGGTATGCCTCTACCATCATCTTCTACAATTACTTCATTATTTTCATTAATTTCTATTTTTATACTTGTACAATGACCTGCAATTGCTTCATCAATTGAATTATCTACTATTTCATAAACTAGATGATGAAGGCCTTTAGTTGAAGTATTACCTATATACATTCCAGGTCTTAATCTGACATGTTCAATTGATTTTAAAAACTTTATATTTTTTCCAGTATATTTATCTGACACTTTATTTCTCCCTTATCAATTAAAATTACAGGATGATTAATTTTTATCAACTAATATAAAAGTTTCAATTAACTTTGATAATTTTTCTTTTAATTCTTTATCTTCAATCTTTGAGGTCTGATTTTCAATAAAATCTATTTCTTCCTGATTTAGTTTTTTGTTATTCTTTTTTTCCACGAAATATTTTGGTAAAAATTTTGATTTGATATCTTTAAGGTATCCAGAAAATTTCTTGTTTATCATATTAAGCAAATGCTGCTTATAATTCATTATTTCATTTGCCCATAAAGGATTATCTACCGCAATAATTAAAATATGATTTGTAATATAGATTGGTTTACAATGATTTTTAATACTTTCATTAAATAAAGATTTACTGAAAACTAAAATATCTCTTTCATATTTTGCTATCTCAAATACTTTTTTTATATTTTCTGGTAAAATGTCTTCCATTGAAAATATTCTTTCTTTCATAACCTAATTTCACAATAATCTTTTTCAATTTTAAATGAATCATGTTGAGAGATAAAAATTGTAAAATCATTATCAAAATAAGATATTAGATTATTTGTCGAGCTTAAATCAAGTGGTAAAAAAAAATCATCAAACAAAATTATAGGATTTGTATTCTGTTCAATCTTAATCTTATTTATAAAAAAGTAAAAAAGTAAAAAATAAAATTTGTAAAAGTCAGAAGTAGCACCATTTTCAATCAATTTTTTACCTTTTTCGATCAAAATATAATAGTCATTATGTGGACCTAAATATTTTTTCTGTTCAATCTCAATTTGAAAATTACTATCATAAAATTCAATAATCTTATCAGTATTTAAATTATCAAATTTAGATTGATAGATAATTTTATAGCTACTATTTTTAGATATAAAATCATCAAACTGATCTATCATTTCTCTTCTTTTTTCATTAATATATTTGGTATATTCAGCAAAACTCTTTAACAAATTAAAATATAAATTTTTTTTTGTATTATAATCAATATTTGAGTATATTATTTCTTTTTTCTTTTCCAAAATCTTTTTACAATGTAATAGATAAAAAAGGTACTTTTTGTCGTATGAAGAAATCAATTCATCAATTGTTCTTCTTCTAAAATCAGTTTGAAAAATAAAGTTAAAAAGATTTTTGTTGTATAAGATAAAAATATTAGGATTTACAAGATCATGTTTTGATTTTTCATCATTTATAAAATATGATTTTATGCCTTGATCATTGTAAATTAGCTTTTCATTATCTTTATTTTTTAGTTCTATACTAAAAAATTTTTCTTTTTCTTTTATACAATTATTTAATGAATTTGTTCTAAAACTTCTGCCAGTTTTTATTATATAGATTGATTCAACAATGGAACTTTTACCGGATTGATTTTTACCTGTAATAAATATTATAGGTTTATCAAAAACAAATTGTTTTTTGTCGAACAATCTAAAATTAAATAAATTAAGTAAAAAACTCATTATATCTTGACTGGAACTGTAATGAAAATGTAATTATAATCTTTCTTTTCTTCAAAGGGCATGAAAAAAATAGCTTTTTGGGGATTATTAAAACAAAGCTTAAAACTTGAACAATCTATAACCCTAGTAAAATCAGCAATATTTTTATAAGATACTGCAAACTCAACAGGTTCTTTATCGTAATCTATATCAAAATGTACTTTACCTCTACCTATATCTGTTTCTAGATTAGAAATAGTCATTAAATTTTTTTCCATCTTTATTAGAATTGTATCTTCAGTTGAAAACATGGAAGAAATCATTTTTAAGTTTTGGTTGAAAAGATCTTTTTCAATAATAGATGAATATTCAAAAGTATCTTGTATTAATGTTCTATAATTTGGAAATTTTGGTTCTAAAAGATGACTCATATATTGAATAGAACCAATCTCGATGCTGAATTTTTTCTCTGTTAAAGAAATTTTAAACTTTTCATCGGAAGATCTTACTTTTAATATTATATTCATCATCTTCTTAGGGATAATCGAAATTAAATCTGGTAATTCTTCAAATTTTCTACAAACTGCTAGTCTTTTTTTATCTGTTGCAACGATGTTTATATTTTGATCTTTTTTTTCAATCATTATACCAGCAGTAGAAAATTGTTTATCAATTTCATCTGAAGCAGAGAAAATTGTCTTATGTATCATTTCTTTAAAATAGTGAGCATCTATTTCAAAACTATTTTCAAAAGATATATCAAAAGAAATATTATATTCAGTATAATCCATGGTTTTAAGTTCAAATTCAAATGAATGATTTTCTGAAAAAATTAATAATTCATTATTTTCATTTGTTTCAAAGTAAAGTAAAGTATCTGGAACAGATCTAACTATGTCGAAAAGCTTTTTTGCATTGACTAGTGTTTTACCGATTTCCATAACATTTGCATTATCATAAGCTTTAAAAAATGTTACTGAATCAGTTGCTGAGATAATTATTTTATCATTTTCTGCTTCTAATAAGAGGTTTGAAAAAACTAATGAAAATGTTTTTTGTTCTATAACAGAATCGGCTTGAGAAAGAAGTTCTGCAATCTTAAATTTTTCAATGCTAAACTTCATAATACTCCCCTATTAAATTTTATATTAATTTTTATTTTACTCAAATTATTTTTTGAAATAAAATCAATCTATTTATCTTTAATATATAAATTAATAAAAGTGTAATAATATTAATAAGCATTGTTATTAAGTTGATAAACTTCATAAATTGTGATTTTCACATAACTTACATGTTGAAAAAAAAATCAAGATTATCAACAAATTTATTCACATGTATTAAAAATAAAAATAATTTTTTATTTTTTGTCTTTTTTTCACTTAATTCACCTAATTCAAAAAAAGAATGTGCAAAGTGTGAATAATTATGATGTAAGATCTTTAATCATCTCTTCAATAGATATTCTTAATAGTTCATCATCTTTTATTAAATCCGAAATTTTTTTACATGCATGAATTATAGTAGTATGATCTTTACCTCCAAAAGAAAGTCCAATTTCGGTAGTACTTGCCGATGTTAACTCTCTACAGAGATACATCGCAATATTTCTTGCCCTAGATATAGATGCATTTCTTTTTTTTGATTTAATATCATAGCTTGAAATTTTGAAAGTTTCGGCAACTTTTCTGATTATATCATCTATTTGAATTATCTTTGTTTCATCAATATATTTAAACTGATCCTTTAATATTTCTTTTGCTTGCTCTAAGGTTAAAGAATTTATATCTATCTTAAAAATATCACAATATGCAATTATTTTAATTAAAGCGGATTCAAGCTCTCTTATTGATGATTTAACATTTTTGGCTATAAAATGTAAAATTTTCTCGTCAACATTTCTTTGTTCATACTCACACATCTTTTGTAATATTGCAACTCTTGTTTCATAATCTGGAGGGGTTATTTGAACTGTTAAACCCCATTCCATCCTATTTCTAACTCTTTCTTCAAAATCTTTTAAATCTTTCGGAGGCTTATCACATGTAAAAACCATTTGTTTTTGTGCTTGGTATAATGAATTGAAAGTATGGAAAAACATCTCCATTGAAGCATCTTTCTGTTCAAGATACTGTACATCATCAAGTAAAAGAACATCGGTATTTCTGAATTTCATTCTAAAAGAATTCATTTGTTCATTTTTTAATGAATGAATGAATTCATCGATAAATTGCTCGACATGCATATAAAGAATTTTTAAATTACTTTTATTTGTTAAAATATAATTTGCAATTGCTTGTAAAATATGTGTTTTTCCTAGTCCAACACCGCCATAAATAAAAAGTGGATTCATGTGTTGACCAGGAGCTTGGGCTACTCTTAAAGCAGCAGCAGCACAAAATTGATTATTCTTTCCAATTACGAAATTATCAAATGTATATCTTTGGTTTAAGTAATTTATCTGATTGAAATTATAGGCTTCTTGATTTGAAATAGATGTTGATTTGTTTTCTTTGTTTGCTTTTCCCTTATTTGATTCGGTATTATCTTCTTTGCTCTTTTTGCTTGAAGATTTCTTTTTTTCTTCAACTTCGTCCTTTGTAAAATATTCATAAAAAATCTCTTCTTTGTTAAATTCATAAAGAGTTTTTTTTATGATATCTGCAAAGGAAGAAATGAATTTTTCTTTAGCTATAGTATTAGCAAAAGTTATAGTAACTTTATTTTCATCAAATTTTACATCCAAATCTTTGAGCCATATATGATAAGCAACTTCGTTGATTAAATCTTTAGAAACTAAATATTGAATTATGTCATCCCATATCTTTTTCTCAATCATAATTACCCTTTTTAATTTAGTTAACTTTTTATAAGATTGAAATTGTAAAAAAATAATCCCAAATTTTAAATGAAAAAATAAATAAATGCTAAATAAGTAAAAACAAAAATTTTGGTTATAAAACAAGTTTTAAAATATCGGTTATATTTATCCCTGCATTTATCATTGTGAGAGAATAATAAATTTTAAAATAAAAAAAATCAATCAAAATTTTAATTTTTCTTGACTATGAGATTTTATTTATTATTTTAACAAACACATAATATTGGATTAATTTTTGTATATTTAACATTATTAATAATAGTTATGGAGAGTATATATGAAAAGAACATTTCAACCTCATAATTTAAGAAGAAAAAGAACTCATGGTTTCAGAGCTAGAATGAAAACAGCTGATGGAAGAAAAGTCCTTTCTAGAAGAAGAAGAAATGGAAGGAAATTACTTACTGTTGGAGATTTAAGAAAAGCCAAAAAGTGGTAAAAATTAAAAGATTACAAAATAAGAAAATCATTAAAAAGCTTCTTTCATTTGGAAATGTTTATAAAACAAAAAAATACAAATTTTATTTTATTCCACAGAAAGAGGATTTTAGTTACGCGATTTCTGTTTCGAAAAAGCTTGGTATAGCTACATTAAGAAATAAAGAAAAAAGATGGTTAAGATCTATTATTTATCAAAATCGGTTCTTGTTCAAAAAAGGTGGATATGCTTTTATAGTTATTAAAGAAAGCGGTGGGTTATTTTCTGATGCATCAAATGAAGTTATTTCATTCATTTCTCAAAATTTTTAATATAATTTTAAATTCATTTTTCATATTTATGATTAAAGCTTATAGAGTTTTTATATCCCCATTATTAAGACCATCTTGCCGACATATTCCGACATGTTCAACTTATGCACTTGCAGCATATAAAAAATATCCTTTTTTTGAAGCGACTTTTCTAAGTGTTAGAAGAATATTAAGATGTAATCCTTTATTTAAAGGTGGCTATGATCCTCTCCCAGAAAATTTTTCTTTCTTTAATAGATTAAAAAAAGCAAAATAAAAATTTAAAATATAAATATCAACAGGAGATTTAATGGATAAGAATCAAATAATCTTTTTGATAGTAACATTCCTATTTATTATTGGATATTATTATTTCATTTATCCTAAATATGCCAATGTTGCTCAACCTCAAACCGCAACCTCACAAAATGTTGAAGTTCAAAAAGAACAAGATCAGTTTACAAACCAGCAGATTCAAAATGCGATGACTCCTTCGAATTTGGCTAATCTGGAAGAAAAAAGTCTAAGATCTAAAAATGATGAAGAAAAGAATTTTGAATTAAAAAACGATAATTTTATAGTAAAATTAACTTCAAATGGAGCTGGTTTCGATCAAATAGTATTAGATAAAGGTGACAATCTAGTAGTTTCTAAAGATAAAATGTTTTTTTCTACAGATTTGTTAAATTTAACAGATACAGAGATAAATTATATTCAACCTGTTTATTTTTCAGCTGAACAAAAGGATGAGAAAAGTATAGTATTTAAAAAACAATTTATTGACTTAGCAGGTAAAGAATGTGAAATAGTCAAAAGTATAGAAAGAGTCGATAAATATAAATACATTATTTCTATTTCGATTCGTGGATTGCAAAATAATATTCCTAAAATAGAAAACAACATTTCACTTTTTTCTTTCGATGATAGACTTGGTCCAAAGCAGATTTTATCAAATAAAAATAATAGGCAGGAAATTTTTTATAGTTTTGCAAAAAAATATCATCCTATAAAAATATCTAAAAAATCATATACTCAAATTCCAGATTTTGACTGGATCAATATTCAAAATCTCTATTATTCAATAATTATAGAAAAAGCAAATGCTAATAATGCAAATGGGATTACTTTTATAAATCAGGAAAATACTCAAACTATTTATATTAAAGCAAATGCCATTGATCTTGTAGATAATGTTTATAAGTTTAATTTTTATACATTACCCAAGGATAGAAAAATATTAGTTTCCTACAATAAAGATTTCGACAATATTGTCAATAGATTTGGGATATTAAATCCTATAGTTATTGGCTTTGAGTATCTTTTAAATTGGCTTTATTCTATTTCTAAAAGCTGGGGAATTTCTATTATAATTTTAGCCTTTATTATAAAAGCTTTGCTTTTCCCTTTAACAAGGCAATCTACAATTTCTATGAAGAAGATTTCTCAACTTAACCCTCAGATAAAAGAAATACAAGAAAAGTATAAAGATAATCCGCAAAAAGCGAATGTCGAAATGCAGGCCCTTTATAAAAGAGAAAAGATTAATCCTCTATCTGGTTGTTTGCCTTTGTTATTGCAATTTCCATTTTTGATAGCTCTATATAATGCTTTGATGTATAATCAAGGACTTAGAGGAGCATCCTTTTTATGGATAAAAGACCTTTCAGTTGGTGATGTCATTCTTAACTTGCCTTTTAATATTCCTCTTTTAGGTTCAGATATAAGATTATTGCCTTTTATAATGTTAATAACTCAGATCGGACAAACAATTTTTCAATCGAAATCTCAAGTGGCTTCTACAAAAGAGCAGGAAATGCAGTCAAAATTGATGATGTGGCTATTCCCAATTATATTTTTCTTTGTGCTTTACAATATGTCAAGTGGCTTAATTCTATACTGGACATGCTTAAATCTTTTATCAATAATTGAAACATCAGCCATATCCTTTTTTGAAGGCAAAAAATTGGCTTTAGCAAAAAAATAGAAGGAGACTATTAATGCTACAAAGAATTTACATAAATGCGAATAGCATTGAAGAAGCTAAGAGATTGGCTACTGAAAAATTCAAGAAAACAGAAGAAGATTTAAAACTAACGATATTTAGAGAAAATCCTCCAACTGTATTTATAGAGGCAGATATAACAGATATTAAGGATGAAGTATATAAATTGGTATCTAATTTTTTTGAAAAGGTCTTCGATTTTTATTCTATAACTGGAAAAGTATATGAGCCAGAAATCAGTGACAATTATTTTATTGTAAAAATAGAGACTTCAAATGATCAACTGTTTGCTAAAAACAATGCGTATGTTCTTTTGACTCTTCAAGAGTTAATAAATTTGGTCGGTAAAAAGTATTTTGGTTTTGAACCAAGAATTGTTCTTGACTGCAAAGATTATAGACTTCATAGAAATAATTTCTTAAAAAGTATCGCATCAAAAAAAGCTGAAGAAGTCAAGAGGACAAGAAGAACCTTTATATTTTACCCTCTCGATTCATATGAGAGGAAAATAATTCATATGACCTTGCAGGATGATCCAGAAGTTGTTACTGAATCTGAAGGGAACTCAAAATATAAGAGGGTAAAAATAATATTAAAATCAAATTATAAAAATTTTAAAAAGTAATAAATGATGAGTAATGGAATTTATGCTCTTGCTTCTGGATATGGTAAAAGCGCAATTGCAGTAGTAAGAATAACTAAAAAGAATGTTTTACTTGATATTTCTAAATTCATAAATAAAAAAAATATAAAACCAAGATATGCTACCTTAGTGAATCTTTATAAAGATAAGGAAAAGATAAATCTAATAGATAACTGTATTTTATTATACTTTGAAGGCAACAGATCATATTGTGGAATAGATACCATCGAATTATATTTACATGGCTCATTATTTATAATAAAAGAAGTCTTTAATCTTCTAGATTCTATTGGATATCGAGAAGCTGAACCTGGTGAATTTACCAAATTAGCCCTAATTAATGGTAAGATAGATTTAATTCAAGCAGAAGCTATAAATAACTTGATAAATTCTGAAAATCAAAAAGCCTATGAAAATTCATTAAAAAACTTAGACAAAGAGTTTTCAAATAGATTAAAGATTTATGAAGAAAAAATATTAAATATTTCTTCTTTTTTTGAAGCAAGTTTAGAATATCCAGAAGATGATTTCGAAGTCGATGAAGGCTATTTAAAAAGAATTGAAGATGATTTTGATTTTTTAATAGATGAAATTTCAAATATCTTGAAAAATTCTGATAGCAGTATTAGACTACATTCCAAATTTAATGTGGTGATAGCTGGTCCTACAAATAGTGGTAAATCTTCCTTATTTAACACATTCTTAAAAGAGGATAGATCGATTGTTTCAGATATTCATGGAACGACTCGTGATTATATTGAATCCGAGTTAACATTGGGAAATCTACATATTTCCATTTTTGATACCGCTGGGATTCGTGATTCGGAAGATAAGATTGAAAAAATTGGGATTCAAAGGGTAAATAAATTAATTTCAGAGGCAGATATCATAATTTTCCTATTATCTGTTGATTGTATATTGGATAAAAAACTTCTTGAGCTTTTTGAAAATAATAAAAGTAAGATTATTGTCGCTTTGAACAAAATAGATCTTCTTTTTACAAAAGATGAAATATTAAAAACAAAAAACATAGAAAAAACAAAAAAAAACCAAGATATAGAAAAAGTAATTGGAAAAATGAAAGAACTAAAATTAACCGAAAGGGTATTTGAAGAATTCTTATTGGAAAATCACAATAATATTATTCCTATCTCAATTGAAATGAATTATAATATAGATCTTATAGAAAAAATGTTGAAAGATAAACTTGAAAAAAGTTACGAGCAAAATAAGGAAGAAGACGAGAGTTACTTTTTTATTCAGACTATACGACAAAAAGTGCTTATAGAGCAAGTATTAAAATATATTAAAGATGCTCAGGTTGCATATAAAAATAAAGGATTATATGATATTTCAGCGGAATGTCTTAGAAATGCCTATCTGAAAATAAATGAATTGACAGGGAAAGAATATACAGAAGAATTGTTGGAAAGTATTTTTAGTAAATTTTGTTTGGGGAAATAAAAAAAGCGCGAGATGGGAATCGAACCCACATAATCAGCTTGGAAGGCTGATGTTCTACCACTGAACTACTCGCGCTTACAAAGTAAAAATAGTATAATAATAAAATATGTCAAGAAATTGCTATTTTAAGTTTTCACTTAAAGAGAATCAACTATTTTTTTCGTATCTTTAGCTATTGCAAGTTCTTCATTTGTCGGAATAATGAATACTTTTATCTTCGATTGAGGTTTTGAAATCTCACCTTCTTTTCTATTTAACTCGATATTTTTTTCAAGATCTATTGAAATCCCAAGATCTTCCATGCCAGATAATGCTTTTTCTCTAACATGCTCATCATTTTCACCTATTCCTGCTGTAAAAACGATTGCGTCAACTCTTCCTAAAACAGCCATATATGAACCAATATATTTTCTTAATCTGTAGATAAATATTTCTGTCGCTAATTGAGCCTGTTCATTTCCTTTTTTTACTTCTTCCCAGATGAGCCTTATATCATTGGATATACCAGATATACCAAGAAGACCAGATTGCTTATTCATCAATGAATTTATTTGCTCTATTGAAAGATTTTCTTTTTCCATAAGATATAAAACTATGTATGGATCTAAATCTCCACATCTTGTCCCCATCATTAAGCCTTCTAAAGGGGTAAAACCCATGGATGTATCGACAGAAACTCCATTTTTAATAGCAGTAATAGAGCAACCATTCCCAAGATGGCAGGTAATTAAATTACATTCATTAAGAGGCTTGCCAAGTTTAATTGCTGCTTGCTCTGCAACATATTTGTGAGATGTACCATGAAACCCATATCTTCTGATTTTATATTTGGTATAAAGATTATATGGAAGAGGATAGATAAAAGAGCTTTTTGGCATAGTCTGATGAAATGCAGTATCAAAAACTGCAATATTTGGGACATTTGGAAGCATTTTTCTAAGAATTTTTATCCCTTCAAGATTAGCTGGGTTATGAAGTGGTGCAAGGTCAATGCATTCTTCAATCTTTTGTTCAACATCATCTGTTATAAGTTTTGATTCAAAAAAATATTCCCCACCATGAACAACTCTATGTCCTATTGCATTTAGTTCATGAATATCTGAAAGGACACCAATCTGATTATCGCAAATTGTATTTAGGATTATGCTGATGGCTTTCTCATAGTTGATGTTTTGGGAAACTGTTTTTATCTTTTCACTTCCAGTTTTTTGATAGTTAAAAATAGTCTCTTCACCACCTATTCTTTCGACTAAACCTTTTGCCATCAAAGATTCGGTTTTCATGTTGATGACTTGATACTTAATCGAGGATGAACCACAATTCAAAACTAAAACATTCATGTTAACCCCTTTATTTTTATTTTTTATTATTACCAATTAATTTCTTAAAAATTAATCATTTATCTTAAAATAAAAATTTAACTTTTAATTTTAAGGTAAATTCCAACATTTTCTACATCTTGCCTCATAAAGTCCTTTGCCACCAACTAGAATTTTGTCTTTTTTCTGTTCGCCAACAAATTTTGTATAGGCACCAAAATCCGAACCGCACTTTGTACAAACCGCATTTAGTTTTGTAACTTCTTCGGCATAAGGGATCAATTGAAGAATCTCTTCAAATGGAGTCAATTCACTTGTGGAATCAAGTCCAGCGACTATAATATGTTTTTCCATATTAGCCCATTTATTGACATGTAAAGCAAGATTGCTAAAAAATTGCCCTTCATCTATACCAATATAATCATAAGAATTAATATCAAATTCAGATAGGTCAGATATAAAAAGTTGGGGTATAGAACCTAATGTTTTTACTTCATCATGAGTAATAGTTTCACGTGTGTCAATTTTTGGTCTAACAAGTATAACTTTTTTGCCAGCAATATTTGCTCTTTGAAGTCTTCTTAAAAGTTCAGTCGTCTTACCTGAAAACATAGGACCTATAATAACCTGAATCATAAAATCCCACTTCTTTTTGAAAAATGATAAAAAAAAAATTAAATTCTGCAAGAAAAATTAACTAAAAATAAACACATTTTTTAAGCAGGTTGAAAAATAGAAATCTTAGTAGTTATTATTAAAAAAGTAAAAAATTAAAATTGTTTGAAAATATTATATAAATTGTATAATTATTTTAGCATAGATTTTATAAAATATTTTAATTTACGATTTAATTATGTTTTAAATGAGGAGAACCAAATGAGTAAAGAGTATATTCTTGCGATTGATGCAGGGACAACATCTTCAAGAACCATTATTTTTGATTTAAAAGGGAACATTATTTCTGTAGCTCAGGAAGAATTTAGGCAGATCTATCCAGAAAAAGGATGGGTCGAACATGATGCAGAGGAAATAGCTCAAACTCAATTAAGAACTATAAAAAGAGCTGTTGAAAAAGCAAATATTGAATCATCTTCTATTATTGCTATAGGGATAACGAATCAGAGGGAAACGGTAGTCGCATGGGATAAAAATACTGGTAAACCTCTGTATAATGCAATTGTATGGCAATGCAGAAGAACCACCCCAATATGCGAAAAGATGAAAAATGAAGGTATGGAGAAAAAAATAAGGGAAAAAACAGGTCTTGTTATTGACCCTTATTTTTCTGCAACAAAGATGAAATGGCTTTTAGAAAATGTCGATGCAGTTAAAAGGGCTAACCAAGAAAAAAGACTAGCATTCGGTACTATAGACAGTTGGTTACTAGCTGTATTAACAGGGTGGAAGTCTCATAAAACTGACCATTCAAATGCTTCAAGAACTATGCTTTACAACATCAATACCCTTGATTGGGATGATGAGCTTTTAAGGTACTTCGGTATAAGTAGAGAATCATTGCCTGAAATCTGTGATAGTAACTCAGAATTTGGTGTTTTAGATAAAATTGTCCTTAACGAACAGATACCAATTACTGGTATTTTAGGCGATCAACAGGCTGCACTTTTCGGACAGAGCTGTTTTGATTTTGGTGAAGGTAAAATTACCTATGGTACTGGAAGTTTTATACTTGTAAACATAGGTGAAAAACCAGTTGTTTCTAAACATAACCTTTTGACAACAGTTGCTTGGGTTATCGATGGTAAACCTTTCTATGCAATTGAAGGATCTGTTTTTATCGCAGGAGCAGCTATTCAATGGTTGAGAGACAATTTGAAAGTGATAGAAAATTCAGCAGAAACTGAAGTTTTAGCTCTGGAAGCAGGAGATTCAAAAGGTTTAATCTTTGTCCCAGCATTTACTGGCCTTGGAGCGCCATATTGGAAGCCAGAAGCAAAGGGTTTAATATATGGTATAACTAGAGACACAGAGAAAAAACATATTGTTAGAGCATGCCTCGAAGGAATAGCATTCTCTATAAGAGATGTGCTGGACGGCATAACAAATGACTGTGGTAAACCACTTCATATCGTGAAAGTTGATGGCGGAGCAAGTGCAAATAACTTTTTAATCCAATTTCAATCTGATCTTTTAGGTATACCTATCGTTAGACCTAAGGTTATTGAAACCACTGCAATGGGAGCAGCACTTATGGCTGGATTTAAAAGAGGTGGATTCGATTCCTTAAAAGATATGGAGAAATTCTATCATGAAGATAGAAGATTTACTCCATCTTCCCAAAAAGATTTTGCAATCAAAGGTTACGATAATTGGAAGAAGGTTATTGAAAAACTATTGTGATTTTTTTTATTTTTTAAGAACTTTTTAAAAAAAAATTAATGATAGAAAACCTTTTAAAAATGCTTGATTAGAAATTTGGTTTTAAAAATTAAGTCAGAGGATTTAATATGAAAGAAATTAAATTTATAGATGATAAAAATTTTGCAAAATATGGATATATCTTAGATTTTACAGGTAATGAAAAGGATGGATGGGAGATACTTTTTAAGGAAAAATCATCAGGTTATAGAATAGCGATTTTTGAGATAGAAAGACAGAGTACTAAAAGACTTGAAAGGCATCCAGACTCCATGGAGACTTTCGAACCGATCTTTGGAACAAGTTTGATTCTTCTTGCAGATAAAAATCCAAAAAACTTCGAGGTTTTTTTGTTGGATAAACCTATCTGTTTGAAAAGAGGGATTTGGCATGAAGTCATAACAATTTCGAAGAGATCTAAGTTTAAGATAGTAGAAAATGATGAAGTCCAGTGCGAGTTTTTTGACCTTGAAAGACCATTTGGAGTGAAAGTAGATTTTATTGATATATATTGTAATTAATAGCAAAAAAGGAACCTGCACTATGAAATCATACCGAAAAGAATTATGGTTTAATACTAAGAAAAGAGTTGAGATTATTCATATCACTGGTGAGGTTGAAAAAGCAGTAAAAGAATCAAATGTTAAAGAGGGGTTTTGCCTTGTAAATGCAATGCATATAACTGCAAGTGTTTTTATAAATGATAATGAAAATGGGCTTCATCAAGATTATATAAGTTGGCTTGAAAAGCTCGCTCCATATAGTAGAACTGGGTATATGCATAATCAGACTGGTGAAGATAACGCGGATGCACACTTAAAAAGGCAAATTATGGGTAGGGAAGTTGTAGTCGCTATTACAGATGGGAAACTTGATCTAGGACCATGGGAAAGGATATTTTATGGTGAATTTGATGGTCAAAGAAACAAGAGGGTTTTAATAAAAATAATTTGTGAGTGAAAATCTAGTGAAAATTTAAAAACAAAATCCTAAAGAATATATGATGATTTTAATATTCTAGGATTAAATTGCATAATATGATAAAAATAGATAAAATTATTAAAAGCAGAAGAAAGACAATTTCGCTTTGTATAAATGATGAAGGGTTTATTATAGTTAAAGCCCCATTAAATGTGAGCAAAATATATATAGATAATTTTATCAAAAAGCATGAAAGATGGATAATAAAGAAGATTGATGAAGTCAAAAAATATAGAATAGAAAATCCAAAAAAGAATTTTATTGAAGGTGAAAATTTCTTATTTCTTGGGAATTTTTATAGGTTAAAATTTTCTGAAAATCAAGGTCAAAAAATAATATTTACTGATTCATTTTATATAGATTCTAAATATAAGGCTAATGCAAAGGATATACTTATACATTGGTATAAAAACAATGCTTATAAAATTCTTTCCGAAAGGGCTGACTATTATTCAAAAAAGTTTGGTTACAAGTACAATAAAATAAAGATAACTTCAGCAAAAAGAAGATGGGGATCATGTAGTTTTAATGGGAACTTAAATTTCTCATATAGGATTCTCCTATTGCCAGTTGATGTTATAGATTATGTTGTTATTCATGAGATTGTACATTTAAAAGTAAGGGATCATAGTAAAAGATTTTGGAAGGAAGTTCAAAATATTATGCCAGATTATAAAAAGCATCATAATTACTTAAAAGAAAATAGGTGTCTTTTATCTTTTAATGGATTTTAATTTTTTTTAAAAAACTAACGGGGAGATTTAATGAAGATACTTGTAGAAAAAAATCCTAATATTTCAAACAAAAAAAGAGTATTATTGTATTTTGCTTTTTTGATCTTAGGAATATTTTTATCGAGCCTTATCTTCCTTGTAAAAGGGATAAATCCATTTTATGCGATTTTCAGAATATTCAGAGGTTCTTTTTTTAGTTTATATGGATTAAAAGAGACAATAACTAAGATGATACCACTTTTGCTTGTTGGGACCGGGTTGACACTTGCTTTCAAGGGAAGGTTTTGGAATATTGGTGCAGAAGGGCAACTATTGATTGGGGCAACTATTGCAACATGGATTGCTCTATATATAGGTCCTAAGGTCAATTGCGTTTTACCATTAATGTTTATAGGTGGTTTCATTGGCGGTGCATTTTGGGGGATGATACCAGCCTACTTAAAGTCAAAACTTGGAATAAACGATATAATCTCTACTTTGATGCTAAACTATATCGCCGCCCAGTTTGTGCAGTATCTTATATATGGGCCATGGAAAGGTAAGACTCAATATGGTTTCCCATATACAGATAATTTCCCTCAGAATGCCATTTTGCCTTTCATAAAAGGTTCAAGAATTCATTACATAACTTTAATAATAGGTTTATTAGCTGCTATTTTTGTTTATTTTTTTATTTATAGAACAAAGTATGGTTATGAGATACGAGTAGTTGGCGAAAATCCAGATGCTGCGAGGTACGCTGGAATGAATTTTTTAAAAGTTACACTTTTAATGATGATTATAAGTGGCGGTTTGGCTGGGATTGCTGGTGTTGGGGAAGTTTCTGCTATTCACAAACATCTAACATATCCAGAGCAGGTCTCTTCAAGTTATGGATATACTGGTATAATTGTAGCATGGCTTGCACTACTTAATCCTTTGTTGGTTATATTTTCATCTTTCTTTTTTGGCGGTATCTTAGTAGGGGGAGATATTATTCAGACTTCATTTCATCTTCCATTAGCAACTATAAATCTATTTAATGGTTTCATACTATTTTCTGCTTTGTTGGGGATATTCTTTACAGAATTCAAAATTAAGATTATTAAAAAATTTTTATAAAAAATAAGAAGGGAAAATCATGGATTTAATAATATCTATCCTTTCAAGGGCACTTATCGCTGGGACACCACTTTTACTTGCTACTATTGGTGAAATAATTGCCGAAAGATCTGGGGTATATAACCTTGGAATAGAGGGGTTGATGTCTTTGGGTGCTGTCACGGCTTTTGCAGTGACATACACTCTTTCGAATCCATGGATTGGTTTAATATGTGCAATATTAGTAACGGCAATTCTATCTTTAATACATGCTTTTGTATGTGTGACATTAAATGGAAAGCAAACCCTTTCTGGGCTCGCATTGACAATGGTTGGAATAGGAATCAGTGGTGTATTGGGTCGTGGTTTCATAGGAATACCACTTCCTTCAAGATTTAGTGGGATAAATATCCCAATCCTTACAAATATACCTATTTTAGGCAAAATTTTTTTTAATAAGGATCCTCTATTTTACATATCTTTGATTTTAACCTTCATTTCATACTATTTGATATTTAAAACCAAAGTTGGAATAAATCTAAGATCTGTAGGTGAATCACCTAAAGCAGCCGATTCAGCAGGCATTAATGTCAAAAAATATCAATATATTGCTGTAATTATAGGTGGGTCTTTCTCAGGGATCGCTGGTGCATATCTTTCAACAGCATATATACCGCAATGGATAGAAGGTATGACTGGTGGAAGAGGTTGGATTGTTATAGCTCTAACAATTTTTGCATATTGGGATCCTATAAAAGCGTTATGGGGTGCCTACCTTTTTGGTGGTATCTATGTTCTTCAGTATCTACTTCAACCTCTTGGGATCCCCCCAAGTCTACTTTTAATGTTGCCATATCTTTGCACACTTTTAGTCCTGATTTTGACTGCTTCTAAAAGTAAGATTAAACATATAGGACCTCCAGCCTCACTTGGTGAGCCATTTATAAAAGAGGAAAAATAAGATTTTTTATTTGAATAACTTTCAAAGAGTTTTATTGAATTGTTAGCCATATTATTTAAAAATTTATTTAAATTGCCATAAGCTCCGATTAATATACATTATTCGATTAATCTACATTAATTTATATATAATTTAATCTACATATAAACTTACAAACCTGAAATTTTCAACATCAAATAACCCTTTGTCGGTTATCTTTAAAGACGGAATAACCGAAAGAGTCATGAATGAAACTAACATAAAAGGATCATCAACTTCAATTTTATTTATTTCATTTGCTATGGTCCTCAATTCCTTCATCCTTTTTGCAAGATCATAAACACTCATATTGGAAATCAAACCTGCATAAGGAAGCGGTAAATCTGCAATTATCTTATTATCTTTTGAAATCGCTATTCCACCTTTGATTCTTCTTATATGATTCAAGGCATTTAACATATCTGAATCATTCTCTCCAACAACAACTATATTGTGAGAATCATGTGCTATTGAAGAGGCAAATGCTCCACTTTTGAGTTTTAGCCCACTTATGAATCCAAGTCCAAAATTGCCAGTATTATGATGTCTTTCAAAGACTGCAATTTTTATTATATCTTTATCTGTATCTGAGACTATTAATCCATCTTTGACGGTTGGCTCTATTTGAATTTCATCGGTAATAACTGAATCCTTTCTTAGACCAATTGCCCTTATCCTTTTTTTAATATCTTTTATTATTAAAATCTTGTCATTTGAATTTTTTAAATGAATAGTATTTTTAATACTACTGTATTTCGCTTTATTTATATTGTTTATGAAATATTTTTCATTTAATGAACCATCCTCATAAATGATTTTACCATCTTTTATTACATATTTTATCGATTTTAAGTTTTGGAAGATAACAAGATCTGCATGATATCCAGGAGCAATGCCTCCTTTTTGCTTAAAACCAAAAAATTGAGCTGGATTAATAGTTGCAAGTTTTATCGCGACTGGAAGTGAAATCCCTGAATCTACAAGCAAGGAAAGGCTATGGTTTATATGCCCATTTGATATAATATCATCGGGATCTTTATCATCTGTGCATAGAAGAATCCGATTTTTATTTTTATCATTAATTATTGGTAATAAATTTAAAAGATCTTTTGTAACTGAACCTTCACGGATCATTATAAACATTCCTTTCGATAATTTTTCTAAGGCTTCTTCTTTTGTTGTACATTCATGATCCGAATAAATCCCCGAACAGATATATGCATTTAAATTTTCTTTTGAAAGTTTTGGGCAATGACCATCAATTATCTTATTCTTAAAAGAAATTGTTTTATATAGCAGTTCCTTTTCATAGTTTAAAATCCCAGGATAATTCATCACTTCGGCAAGACCTAAAATTGATGGGTATTTTTTTAGTTTTATTAGATTTTTGTAGTTTAAAGTCCTATAATTAGTTTCATTTGAAGTTGCTGGGACACAGCTTGGAGCAAGGAAAAATATTTCAAGTGGAATCGTTTTTGAGCATTCGAGCAAAAATTCTATTCCTTTAACTCCAAACACATTGGCTATTTCATGAG
>JAAZOT010000078.1 GCA_012797605.1 Spirochaetales bacterium
AGTATAATAAAGGTAACTACAAGCATTGAGAAAAAGATATTTTATTTTATTGCAGATCATCCATTTTTTTATTTTTTGATAGATGAAAGAAGCGGTAATATTATTTTCACTGGATTTTATAATGGTTGATTTTAATTGATTTTATTTATAATTATTTTGTCTTTAATAAAAAATCTATTTGGAGGGAAAATGAATAATATTAAAGTAGATATAGCCATCATTGGGGCAGGTCCTGGTGGATATGTTGCAGCCATAGTCGCTGCAAAAGAGGGAAAGACCGTAGCAATTATAGAAAAAGACAAACTTGGTGGAACATGTACGAACTATGGTTGCATACCCACAAAAGCCATGTTAGCATCTGTTTCAGTGATGGAGGAGATTGAAAATGCTAAGAGAATTGGTTTAAATGTAGAAAAAGTAGATCTTAATTTTAGTGATGTAATCAAACATAGAAATAGGGCTGTTACTGCTTCTAGAAAAGGAATAGAACTTCTTTTACAGAAAGCAGGGGTAAATATCTTATTTGGAAATGGTATTATTTCAGAAGGTAAAAATATAATTGTTAAAGACGATAAAAACGATGAGATTGCAAATATAACTTACGATAAACTAATAATTGCAACAGGTTCTACTCCAGTAAAGTTTCCACCATTTAACATGGATGAAGTCTGGACATCAGATGATATATGGAATATTGAAAATCTTCCATCTAATATTGGAATTATTGGTGGGGGAGTCATAGGATGCGAGTTCGCAACATTTTTTGCAAAGTCCGGTGTAAATGTGACAATACTTGAACTTATGCCTCAGCTTATCCCAACCGAAGACGAGGATATAGCAAAAGAACTTTTAGATAATTTAAAGAAAAATAAAAACTTAAATATCTACTGTAATGTAAAAGTCACTGAATGCAATAAAAATGAAAATTCAAACGAAAAGAGATTTTTAGTAAAAGCTCAAATGTCTGACGGGAATTTTAAGGAATTTAGTTTTGATAACATCTTACTTAGCGTTGGAAGAAAGCCAGTTCTACCAGAAGGGATTGACAAACTTGGAGTTAAAATAAGTGAAAGAGGATTTATAGAGATAAATGAATATATGCAAACTTCAAATCCAAATGTATATGCCATAGGTGATGTGACTGGGAGACTTATGCTTGCTCATACTGCTTCAAAACAGGGAGAAATTGCAATCGAAAATATACTTGGAGGGAAAAATTCAATAAGATATTCGGATATCCCTTCTGTTATTTTTACTCTTCCAGAAATCGCATCGGTAGGATTAAGGGAAAAAGATTGTAAAAAAAATGGTATAAACTATAAGATTGGTATCTGTCCTTTTATTTCAAATGGGAAAGCAAGGGCAATGGGCTTAACTAAAGGTTTTGCCAAAGTTATAACTGAAGTTGAAACAGATAAAATTTTGGGAGTCTCAATAATCGGTCCGCATGCAACAGATATGATTATGGAAGGAGTAACGGCTGTAAGTAAGGAAATGAAAGTTGAAGAGTTATTTCAATTTGTTCATCCTCATCCAACGCTTACAGAGACGATTATAGAAGCGGCTTTAGCATCTATAGATAAGGCAATACACCTTTAGTATAATTTTTATATATGTGAGTTAGTTGAATAAAATAATAAAATATTAATAAAATAGAAAACAATTGTAAATTAAGAAATATTTTATAAAACTAAAAATATTTATAAAATAAAAAATATTAATAAAATAAAAAATAGGATTCAAAATATAAATGAATCGATTTTAAAATTAAGTAAAAATTAAGGAAAAAG
>JAAZOT010000079.1 GCA_012797605.1 Spirochaetales bacterium
ATCATAGTGCATTTGTTCTATTTCCATCACTCATTTACTTGTGCTAAGATTCTTATTTTAAACTCCTGATTCTCTGGAGCATTTAGATAATTTACAACATCATAAATATCTTCTCCTAATGTAGAATCATGATACATAATCTTATGTCCAACCTTTTCAAAGATGTGCCTCTGCAAAGCCTCCAAAACAAGAGCTTGAGCAGCAGTATCATCTTTGTTCATCTTTAAGTATCTAAGAACTTCATCTGCCTTACTTTCAATTAATTTATCCAGTTCAACCTCAATAAAATTGTCAGATTTACCTTTTAAGTTTTTAGCTTTCAAATAATTTCCATCAGCAGATAAAATTAAAATCATCTGAATTTTTCTATCTTTAGATAGCTTGGCTGTCTCAATTACAGCTTTCTTTTTGATTTCAATTTTAGAAGCTTTTTCTTCAATTTCTTCGCTTTCATCAAAAATTATATGAGTAGCTTCAGGGAACATTCCTTCTTCATACTCTTTTAATGAGTTAGCTACAAATCTTGAAGCCTTGCATACTTTTACCTTTATAAAGTCCAAAGGATTCTCAGTATCAAATAACATTGTCCTATTTTCCAACTTAATTTCTCCTGCCTTTGTATCCCAGAATGGATGAGGTTCTTCTAAATTAAATTGATTGGACAAATCAATCTTCAACTTTTCACCATATTCCTTTGCTTCTTCTTCGGTAAGACCTGTTGCATAGGTCATACTATCTACATTCACTAATGCTCTGATAGTTGTTGGTCTTGTAAAACTTTCATTACCTTTTTTACCATGCCATTTTTCTCTTTCAATGGGCTTGATTTTTACTATTGCCATATAAAAATTTTTTTATCTAATTATAAAACTCAATTGTAAAGTTCAGTAAGATTTTTACTTCTTACTCAGTTCTAAGAAAAACTGTTTTTTACTAAATTCTGCCATCTTTGTAGAGTTTTTAAAATTCATACTCTACAAAGATAGGCAAAATTTATGATGTCACATCTTCAACATTTTTTACTAGTTTCTTGAAAGTATGAGCTCACCACATCTTGTTACATCATGAATATGCAATCCACAGGATTTTTCAACGTGCATTTCATAATAAGAGCCAGAGTGTGCAGCAGTTCCACCATTAATAGGACCGTAAGGACCATATAAACCCTGAACATAG
This sequence comes from Spirochaetales bacterium, assembly GCA_012797605.1. Lineage (GTDB taxonomy): Bacteria > Spirochaetota > JAAYUW01 > JAAYUW01 > JAAYUW01 > Exilispira. The sequence goes on from JAAZOT010000079.1 coordinate 1,177, forward strand.
CCAAAAGCAAAACCATCTTTCTTATTCATAATCTTAATATTAGACTTATTGCCTTCACCATTAAGATCAAGGAAAGTAATACGTTGGGACTCAACTGGGAAACCTGTAATTGGATCAATTTCAAAGTTAATACTCCTGTCATCATACAAAGGATTATGAACAAGTTCCAAAGAACTTCCATTAGCCATGTTGTACTTAACAAATTGATAACCAGCTTCCAAAGCATTTACATGATAATCAGATTGAACCTTATTAGTATAAACTTCAACATTTTTGATAAATCCAGATTTATTTTGCCAGTCTTGAATTGCTCTATGGAACTGTAACATACCATATTCACCAGTAAAACCTTTTACTTGACGACCTTGTCCAGGTTTAACACGAGAGTAGAAGATATCCATTAGATATTCTTCAATTAATTTTGCAGTCAGTACAGAATAGCGG
>JAAZOT010000080.1 GCA_012797605.1 Spirochaetales bacterium
GAGACTAAAAATAAGTCTATCATCATCAAAAGCTAATTATCTGATTCCATTTAATTACAACCATATTCTATCTGCTATTATATATCGTAAGATAGCTGACCTTGATTTAGCTGCTAAACTTCATTTTTCAAAGGATTTTAAATTTTTTACTTTTTCTCAGTTAAATATTCCAAATAGAAAGCCTGGAAATGAGGGTATTATTTCAAAAGATGGAAAATTTCACTTTTTCATATCTTCTCCTAATGATTACTTAATTCAAAGTATGGTAGAAGGATATCTGGAAGATCCTGAAGTTATTTTTATGAATAAAGAATTATTGGTTGAAAATGTTGAGCTCATAAGAAGGCCTCAATTTAAAAAAAGAATGAAAATGAAGACTATGTCTCCACTTGTCGCCAGAATAAAGCAAGAAATTGATGGTAAATTTAAGATAAAGGATCTTAATCCTCATGATCTTATATTTTACATGGGTCTTCAAAAAAACCTCATACGCAAGTATAAAGCTTTTTATGGAGATTATAAAGGAGATGAATATGTTAAGATTGTTCCAGACATCGGATCAATTCATAAAAAGAGAATAGCCATAAAAAAAGATGACCATAAGACATTTCAGACGGCATATAACATGCGTTTTGAGATAGAAGCTGATAATAGGCTTTTAGAGTTTGCTTATGACACGGGACTTGGAGAACGTAATAGCATGGGTTTTGGAATGGTGATGGCACTATGAATATGGTAGAAAATCATGAAAATGCTTTAAAAGAAGAAATTGTTGGAGCAAATGATAGTAAGGTTTCAGAACTTCAATTTACAGGTAACTGGTTTATTGATGCTGGGATTCTGGGTTTTGTAAATTTAATGGAAGAAGTTTATGGCTGGGATTTAGAAGAACTAAAAAGAAGAATTGAAGAAAATCAGGAAATTGTTTATTATGGGAACTTCTTACTCGCATCTGTTTTCAAAAATCTTTATAGAAATAATGCTAAACTTCCATTAAACATTATTGAAGAACTTGAAAATACTTTATGGAAAAACCATTTCAATTCTTCTCAAGAAATATTTGACTTTGTTTGGGACAATTATGTTTGTAAGGTTTCCAAGGATAAATGGGTACATAAGAAACTTGAAGTAATAGATAGTGAAAAAACCCATAACAAAAAGGGTGTTAAAGCAGAGTTTAACGATGATAGCTATATTGAATTAATAAAGGAACGTGAAGAACTACTAAATTCTATGATTGGAAATAAAGAGTACGATAAAGATTTAAAAAAAATTCTGAAAAAAAAGAAAGTAGATATAACGTCCTATGAAGACATTAAAAAGCTTGTAAATATCGAAGATACAAAAAAATTTCATGAAAATTTCATCTCTGATGTAATTAATATTAAAAATAAAAATTCAGAGTTACAATATTATCTTAATTCTATCTGGGAGAAAGATGTTGAAAAAGAATTTAAATTTGAAAAAGATAAATCAAGATTTTATAGAATTCCTATTGACAGTGGATTTTATAAGAACTTTTTGTTTTTTAATTATGGGAAAGGGCATTATGAACAGAAACAAATCTTTTACAATACGATAAATTTCAATTTCAAAGATGAAGAGAAATTAAGGACAATTGATAAGACATTAAATAAATTATTAGCTTCAGAAAGTGAGTTTTCGAACATTTCATATACTTATTTTTCCTCTTCTCTCTTTAAACAAACAACACCTTACCTATTCATATATTTTTTATGTTTCATATACTCATTCCAAGGTTTTGGATATGGCGTTGACAATGTTCTATTTTATTCAAATGATTTGAAATTCTCTTACATAGTTAATAAACGGTTAAAAATTAGAAAAACAAAGGCTAAAAATTCTAATAGTCTTTTTAAAATAACATGGAGAGAAATTGTAGATCTTATAATAGAATTCAAGTCTGAATGGAGTTTGGAAAATATGTATATTATCAAATATTCTCGTTTAGACAACCAAGCACAGCAAGATATTGAGTATATTGGGATTCCTAAACTCCAAGCATCTATAATCCTTGATGATGATATAAGAGACTCCTTGAATAAGAATCTACAAATAAGGAGTGGGAAAAATTCAAAATATTTTTGGATTTTAGAAGAATTTATTAAAAATAGGCCATTATTTCACCTAATACTTAGTCATGTGATCATGAGAGCGAATAAACAAGGCAATAAAGTTAGTAAAATGACTTTATTATATTCACTTTCTGCAGATGCTCAAATAAAAGTCTTAAACCCAAGTATCAGTATACGGATTGTGAACACCTTCTCCAAAAACGCGATGCTAACAGAAATCAAAAATGTTCCAAACGGAGCATGGCTTATTAATGTTGGCCA
>JAAZOT010000081.1 GCA_012797605.1 Spirochaetales bacterium
AAACATGAATTGTAAGAATAGACTATTTGGAAAGGAATTTTTCGATGAATATTCAGATAAATCTTTCCAAATAAAAGAAAGTTATAAATGGATGAATTTAGCATCCCAAAATGTTTCTAAGATTTTTTCTCAAGATAAAAAAGATAAAATTATCCATAAACTTATTTCCACTATGAAAAGACAGAATAAACATGCTTTTGTGAATATTTTATTAAAAACTTTCATAGAATTAGAACAGAAAGATCCTAAGCTCGTTAAACATCTCAATAACTACATTTTTAATAATATTGTACAAAATGAAGAAATTTGGCAAAATTATGCTCTTGCTATGATTGTTGGTTTATTATAGGAGGTGTTAAATTGGAAAATAGGGAATTGTCTAAGGATGACATATGGAAAATAAAAATTTATACGAATAATGCATTTAAGAGAGTAGGATCTGATAACTATCGGCAAAAAATAGCTTATAAGTTATTAAATACAGCGAAAGTTAGTAATCAATCTGAATTTTTTTCTATTATTTTAAGAGCACTGAATAGTCAAAAATCAGATGCCGATGTTAGAAATTTATTGGAAAAATTACAAGAAATTTATCCTTTGACATCAAAAAACTTTGAAAATGTTGCTTATTCTATTATAATGGGAATAATGGCTGTTAAACAATCTGGAGGTAATTAAATGGGAAGATATATTGTTATGGATATTGTATTCTATGGAAACTCTTTAAATTATGATCAAGGAAGTGGGAATTACCAAGAGCTTAAAAAGATAACAAAATGGGATGGAAGACAATATACTCTTGTTAGTAGATATGCTTTGAGGTATAGTCTTCTAGAAACAGCTAAAAAATTGGGATTATGGAAAACAGCGGAATGGAATAAATTAAATGCAACTGGAGAAGGAGATGTTATTCAACCTGCTTTGGATTTTCTTTTCTCTGGGGAACTGTTAAATTATCCGGAATTTGATTTATTTGGGTATTTGATTACAAAACCACAAAATTTCAGAACAGCCCCCGTTAAAATAAATCATGCAGTCTCAATGACTCCATTTAACTATGATGCTCTTTTTAATGCAAATTTAGGTCTTGCTAATCGGATGAGGAAACGATTTGGAAAGATGAGTCCTAATCCATTCACTTCTGAAGAACATGAAACTTTCTATCAATACTCTATTGTTGTGGATGTTGACAATATAGGAGAAATGGAGGTTTATTTTGACAAAAAAATTAAATTTGATTTTGAAGGTGAAAAGGAATGGACTTTAAATGATATTGAGAATGAAGATAAGGTAAGGGTAACAATTAAAAAAGGTCAAAAAACCAAAGAAATCATTCAAACATCAGAAATTGAGAAATTAGAATTCAAAGAACTTAATAAAGATATTTCATTGGTTAAATATGGGTTGAAAAAAGATTCAAATGATGATCCTGTTAAAAAAAGAGTTATTGAGCTTTTAAAAGCAATATTATACCTCAAAAGAAGTATAAAAGGCCGAGAAGAAGATATATCACCTAAATTGATAGTTATGGGCGTTTATAAGAATAATCCATACAAGACATACAAAGATAAGATTGTACTTCTGGATGAATACGTTGAAGAAGAATACGATGAAATAGAAGAAACTCCAATGGAAAATGGTGGAAGACTGGTAAAGGTTAGACACAAAACAACCAAGAGTAGAAAGCCACTCTTTGAAATTGAGAATGTGGAGAGTGACGCTAAATCTATAGATGAAAAAGAAATTTTAAAATTCATAGATCCATTATTTAATAGTATTGATGAATGTGAAGAATATGAGATAATAAAAATATTCACAGACGCAAGTATTAAAGTAAAGAACGGCAATCAGGAATAATAGGATGGTTTCTATGGAAAAAATAACCCTTCTTGAGATATTTCAGCCATTTGCACAATATAGAAATCCATTCACCTTCTATTATGCTCAAAGTTATCCTTTACCCCCTAAATCAACGATAATTGGCATGTTACAGAATATTACAGGAAATTACTACGATAAGGATAAGAATTTCTATGATATCAAAGTGAGCGTTCATGGAGGATTCGAAAGCTTTTTCTGGAACTACCAAAGCTTAATTAAAGGAGCTAAAGATGGCATTACCCTTAAGAAATATAAAGGGGAAATTAAACTCTGGAATCAAGGATTTCCATTATATGGAAATGGTATAACTTCCCAAAGGTCCCCTGTCTTCCAGCAAGAGCTGTTCAATGGCCATTTATATATTTTTCTTAAAGGAGAAGAGCATTTAATTGAAGAAATTGAAAAGTCCTTATTAAATCCGAGTAAAATCCCGTATATTGGAAGAAGTGAGGATATAATATTTTTAAGGGGCATTCATTCCGAAGAAGAATTCTCTATTTCTGAAAATACAACAAAGAAAAATATTTGGTTAACACTACCCGCTTATATCAAACTCAAAATTAAAAATGATTCGTACCAAGAATTTCCAATTAAAAATGAGAAATTTCCAGTTTATTCTATCCCCCTTAAAGTAACCTTCAAAAATGGCGAAAATTCAATCACCAATAAAGCAGAAATTACTAAATCAACTAAAAGAGTTCCAGAATTTGAAACTGTCATGTATACCGGGCTAGATCAAGTTATTTTTCTTAAAAAAGACGAAAAAGTAAAAGTTGAAAATTACAATATAAAAGATAGGAATTTGACATTCAAAATACCTGGTGAATTTGGGTGGTTATAATGGATTTAATTGAACTTTTAAGAGCTAAATCAGGAGATCAGGAAAATTATCTACTTAAAGACCACCTAAAAGAAGCTGTAATAAGAGTTTTACAACTCCATGAATTTATAGATGAAAATAA
>JAAZOT010000082.1 GCA_012797605.1 Spirochaetales bacterium
TATTCTTTAATATAATGACATCCAATTGATTTTTTATTATGAAGTGCAGAATTTACTATAATTTGAGCCGAAATAACAGCATTTCTAAGTTCAATGATTTCTTTATTTAGTTTAGATTCTTTATAAAACTGAAAAATTCTATGTGCGTAATAATTCAGATCTGCTTGAGCTCTTTCAAGTCCTTTTATAGTACGAATAATTCCAGCATAATTCCACATGGTAGATTGAATGATACTAAAATCCTGTTTTATTAATATAGGATCAAAATTAATAGTTTGAGATGGTTCTTGCCAATCTGGTATATATTTAAATCTTTCTTTATCAATTTTTTCAAAAGAATTTATAAAATCTTCTTTTATATTTTTACTAAAAATCACAGCTTCAAGCAATGATGTTGATGCTAGTCTATTAGCTCCATGAAGACCAGTGCAACTTGATTCTCCAACTGCATACAAATTTTTTATATTTGTTCTTGAATAAAGATCAACCCTTATTCCTCCACAGAAATAATGTGCAGCTGGAACGATTGGAATTGGCTCTTTTGTTATGTCAATACCACCATTTAAGCAAGTTTTATAAATTGTTTGAAATCTTTCAGCTAGCGGAACTTTGCCTTTATAAAAATTGGCAACATCTAAAAGCATATATTCACTTCCAATTCTTCTCATCTCCTCAAAAATGGCTCTTGCAACGATATCTCTTGAATCTAACTCCTCTTTTGGAGTATATTTTTTCATAAAGAATTCACCTTTGGGATTCAAGAGTTTTGCACCTTCTCCTCTTAAAGCTTCAGTAATCAAGAATCTTTTTATATCTCTATGATATAAGCAAGTAGGATGAAACTGGATGAATTCAGCATTAATAATATCTGCGCCAGCTCTATATGCCATGCTTATACCATCACCAATAGCAACTTCTGGATTTGTAGTATGAAGATATAAATTCCCAAGACCTCCAGTCGCAAGTATAACTTTATGGGAAAGCATTTTTTTTACAATTGAATTCTTATTATCAAAAACATAGATTCCCATACATTCAGGTTCTTTATAGACTTCCTGACAATCTTCTGAATGATGCTTATTTGTAATAATATCTATAGCTGTATGATTAGTTAAAATCTCTAATTTTATTTTTTTTGCATATTCTACCAAAGATTCTTGAATGCTTTTACCAGTCTGGTCCTTAAAGTGCAAGATTCTTCTATGAGAATGAGCAGCTTCTTCAGTATAATCATAAGCTCCAGATTTAGACTTATCGAATTTAACTCCAATTTTATCAATTAAAAATTCGAAGACAAATTTAGGACCATACTTAGCGACAAAATGAACTGCCTCTTTGGAATTGTAGTATGAGCCTGCTTTAAATATATCTTTGATTAAAGATTCAGAATCATCTTCTTCGTTAAATGCAATTATCCCACCTTGTGCATAATTTGTGTTAGTTTCATTTATCTTTTCTGATTTTGTAATAACAATAGGTTCGAAACCTGCTTCTTTTAATAATATTGCTGTTGATAAGCCTGCTATTCCAGAACCAATTACTATAGCATCATATATTTCTAATTCATTCATTTTAACTATCTCCAATAAATTAAAAATCCTTTGATTACAAGTAAAAAATAATAAGTTATTACTTTATTAAGTTTATCTAACAATGTGTATCCAATTGTATTTGTCTTCTACCTCACCTCTTTGGATTGACAAGAGAATATTATATAATTCAGTGGTGATTGGTCCAGCCTTTTTTCCATTATCATAAAAGATAAATTCTTTGTCTTTGTATCTTATTTTACCGATAGGAGTTATAACAGCGGCAGTACCACATGCCCCAACTTCTACAAATTCATCAAGAGTATCTATTGGAATTCTTGTTTCTTCTACTTTTAATCCAAGTTGATCTTCAGCGATTTGCATTAACGATAATCTTGTTATGCTTTCAAGTATAGAGTCTGATTTAGGTGTCAAAAATCTACCATCTTTAGTTATACCAAAAAAATTGGCAGCGCCAGCTTCTTCAATATATCTATTTTCCTTTGGATCAAGATATATGCAATCTGAGTAACCTTCTTCGACTGCTTTTTCATGAGGAAGAAGTGAGGCTGCATAATTTCCACCAACTTTTACATTCCCAGTACCTTTAGGAGCTGCTCTGTCTAATTCTGATACTATCATGGAAACTGGTTTGAAACCATCCTTAAAATATGGTCCTACTGGAACACCAAATACGCTAAACAAATATTCATTCGCAGGTTTTACACCTAAATTTTCCCCAATACCAATTTCATAAGGTCTTAAATAAAAGGAGGCATCAACACCATATGGTGGAATCCATCTATAATTTGATTTTACAACTTTGCATAATGCATCTATAAATTTTTCTTCTAAAACTAATGGCATAAGTAATCTTTTTGCACTTAAATTTAATCTTTTACTATTCATTTGAGGTCTAAAAATTCCAATATCACCATTTTTTTGAGTAAAGGCTTTTAAACCCTCAAATGCTCCCTGTCCATAGTGTAAAACAGGTGATCCTTCATTAATATTTATTTCATTTGATTCGCTAAGATACCCTTGATCCCAGCTACCATTTTTATAAAATGAAATATATCTATAATCTGTCTTAATGTAAGAAAATTTTAAATTCTTCCAGTCAAGATTCATCTTTTCTTTTATCATTAAACCCCCCTTATTATTATATACAGAAATTTTCTCATTAGTTTAAGGAATCTGAACTTATATTAACTATAATTGACTGACATATCCTTTATGAATCAATAGATAAAAAATATCAATACATATTGGTTAATAATTCATTTTTTATATTGTTATTGATAAAGAAATTTTTTATGACCTCTCCAAACATATTGTATGAGATGGGAATTAATTCTATTAACATTATTTTTTTTCTGTATTTTGATGGTTTTTTTGATGTACAATATATATAATCTATTGTAAAGTCATTTCCAACATCATTTATCTCTAACGTCCAATCTTCAATATCTAAAACTATTCTGATTTTTTCTCCCCTGATTCTTCTAAATATATCCTTTTCATATGTTGAAATTTTAGTAAATTCCACAACATTTTGAGGTTTTACATCTTCAATTATCCTTGAAAAATAATTTAAAATATTATTCAATATTAATTTGGCTTTAATGGCAATATCTTCAGAAACACTATAACCACTTCTTGATATTACTGAACCATTGGAATTATTTATAAGAGTAAAATATAAAAATTCTTTTGAATAATCAGAAGTAGGGACTAGTTCGAATCTAAAAAGATAATTTTTAATTTGCGAATAAGTCGTGAGAACATAACTTATATTTCCTGCAGATGATGAGTTTACTTCCAAAGATGTATCGTTAATATCAATACCTTGAAAAAATGGATCATTTTCTAATCCTTGATCGATTAATGAAGAATTATTATCTTGAAAAGAATAAATAATAAAAAGAAATATAAAAATCATTATTAAAATATTTTTATTAATTCTTTCCATTTTTTTCCCAAAAAAATAGCATTTTTTTCTTATTACCATAAAATATTTACATTAAAAATATACAATATAAGAATTAAAAAACAATAGAAATAAAAAATTTGCTAAATTTAAAAATTATTATAAATATAGCTTAAGAAGCAAATTTTAAGTATAATAATTATTTTGAGGTAAGTATTGATTCCAGAATACATCTTGCAAAACAAATTATTTTTTCAAGTTAACAAAGACAAATTAAATATATTAAACAATTATGATTTTCGACTATCAAAATATGAGAAAGACAGGATTATAATAGAAGAAAACACCATATCTTCTGAATTGTATTTAATTATAAAAGGCACCGTCTCTATACAAAAAATGCTACCAAATGGAGAGTTTTTAGAAATAGCTAAAAGAAAAGAAAATGACTATGTTGGGGAAATGGGATTAATAGACGGTACATTAAGAAGCGCAAGGGTTATATGTGTTGAAGATTCTGAAATAGTTCCTATTAGTAAAGAAGATTTTTTTTCAATTCTTGATAATATTCCTGAAATCAAAGCAACAATTTCAAAAGAAATATCAAGTAATTTGAGACAAATGCATGAAAAGACAATGAATGAATATGATAGAAATTTACAGTTGCTTGAATTAAATAAAAAGATTTCTAATCAAAACAAAGAATTACAAGAATTGAACTTATTGAAAAATAATCTTATTCAAATGATTACTCATGATCTTAAAATCCCACTCACAATAATATCTGGCTATACTTCGCTCTTATCTGAAAGATTAACTAAGAAACCAGAATCAGACATGATAAATTCAATTGAAATAGCGATAAAACAGATGTTTGATATGATAGAAATGCTTTTAGAATCAACAAGATTGGAAAATAAAGAATTAAAATTAAACATTAAAAATCAAAATATAGTTCCTTATCTCAAAGAAATTATTGAACAGTTTCAATTTTTAGCAAAAGCAAAAGATCAAAAAATCAATTTGAAAGTTACTGATCAAACTTTATATGCTCTAATTGACTCAGATAAATTTAAAAGAATTATTGGTAACCTTATATCTAATGCAATAAAGTATTCTCCATATTATTCAGAAATTTTTATAAATGTTGAAAAAGAGATATTTGATAATAAAAAATATGTAAAAATTTCCGTAATAGATAATGGCCCAGGAATCACCGAAGATGAACAAAAAAAATTATTTAGAAAATTTGAAAAATTATCAAATAAACCAACAGCTGGAGAATTTTCGAGTGGTTTAGGTTTATTTATAGTTAAACAATTAGTTGAACTTCATGGTGGTTTTTATGGTGTGAAAAGCAATCAGAATGAGGGAAGTTGTTTCTATGTGCAATTTCAGTCAGAGTAAATTTTGATTTTTCGAATTAACAAATTTAAAATTAGCAATATAAGGAAAAGAAAATGAAAAAATGGGATTTTAAAAAGGAATTTTTTATACATAACAGAGAAAATCTTAGTAAACTTTTACTTCCCAACTCTTTAGCCATAATAAATGCAAATGATCTGCTTCCAACAAATGCAGATGGAACTTATCCTTTTATACAAAATACAGATTTATTTTACTTAACTGGTGTTAATCAAGACGAAACTATTTTGTTATTATATCCAGATCATCCAGATGATAAATTTAAACAGATACTATTTATTACTGAAACTAATCCTCAAATTGAGACCTGGCATGGTAAAAAATTGAGTAAAGATGAGGCCAAAGAACTTACTGGTATCGAATCTATTTACTGGACTAGCGAACTTGATGCGATATTAAATTCATTAATATTAAGAACTGATAACATATATATTAACTTAAATGAACATTCAAGGGCATCGATAGAGATTCAATCGAGAGATTATAGGTTTTTCAACAACTTAAAAAAAAGATATCCATTACATAATTATAAAAGACTAGCACCATTATTATATAATTTAAGAATGATTAAGTCTGATGATGAAATCGAAAAGATTAACATTGCTTGCAATATAACTGAAAAAGGATTTAAAAGAATTTTATCTTTCTTAAAACCTGGAGTCTGGGAATATGAAGTTGAAGCAGAATTTGCATATGAATTTATTAAAAATGGAGCAAGATTCGCTTATAATCCAATTATTGCAAGCGGAGAAGGTGCATGTGTCCTTCACTATGAGAAAAATGATGAACTTTGCAAAGATGGGGATTTGTTATTGTTAGATGTTGGTGCATCATATGCTTATTACAATGCAGATATGACGAGAACTATTCCAATCAATGGTAGATTTACACCAAGACAGAAAGAAGTGTACCTCTCTGTATTAAAAGTAATGAAAGATACAATAAAAGAAATGAAACCAGGCAAAAAATTAAAAGAAATTCAACAAATAACAGAGGATTTAATAAGTGAAGAGCTTCTTAGATTAAACCTCATGAAAAAAGATGAAATGAATGATAAAGATTTGAAGAAACAGATTACTAAAAAATATTTTCCACATGGAGTATCTCACTTTTTAGGACTTGATGTACATGATGTTGGTGAACCGAATCCAGAATTGAAAAAAGGCATGGTTTTTACATGTGAACCTGGAATTTATATAAAAGAAGAAAAGATAGGCATTAGACTTGAAGACGATATATTAATAACTGATAATGGTAATATAGATTTAATGGCAAATATACCAATAGAGCCAGATGAAATTGAAGATTTGATGAACAAAAGATAGATTAAAAAATAATTTTTATCGAGTTCATATATGGATGTTGATAATAAACAATTGCTCGAAATGATTGAGTATCAGATTATCAATAGAGGTATAAAAGACCATAAAGTAATTGAAGCCTTGAAGAGTGTCGATAGGAAATTTTTTGTTCCAATTCATCTTTCAGATTATGCTTATGATGACACTCCTCTTTCTATTGGTTATGGTCAAACAATATCTCAACCATATATAGTTGCATTGATGACAGAACTACTAGAATTAAAAGGATCCGAAAGAGTATTAGAAATAGGAACTGGTTCAGGTTATCAAACAGCCATTTTATCAAGGTTAGTAAAAGAGGTTTACACTGTTGAAAGGATAGTTGAGTTACTAAATATCGCAAAAAATATTCTTACCAGATTAAATTTTACTAATATTAAATTTTTCCATGCAAATGGATACCATGGATTGCCAGATTACTCACCCTATGATAGGATTATTCTTACTGCATCTCCAAGAAGAATACCTCAAACTTTGATCAATCAACTTTCAAATAATGGTATTTTAGTTGGACCAGAAGGTGATTTCAACCAAAATTTAGTAAAAATAAAAAAAGTTAATAATGAAATTTTCAAAGAAGAAATAATACCTGTGAGATTTGTTCCATTAATTAGTGAAGAATAAATAACAGAAAAAAAAGAATAGATAATCTATAATAAATTATTAATAATAAGTGTTAGATTAGTTTTTTCTAAAAACAACGGTAGATGTAGCCTGATTTGTAGGCATTATGGTGACTTCCGCTATCTGAACATGTGGTTTTGTACTACATACCCATAATATTACTTCAGCTATATCTATAGCAGTTAAAGCCTCTATCCCTTCATATACTTTTTTTGCCTTAATATTATCACCTTTAAATCTTGTAATACTAAAATTAGTTTCGACAAGTCCAGGTTGAATATTTGTTACTTTTATAGGAGTATCGACAAGTTCAATCCTTATACCTTCTGATATTGTCTTTACGGCAGCTTTTGTTGCACAATAAACTACTCCATTTGCATATGTCCAGACACCAGCAACAGAACCAATATTTATAATATGACCTTTATTATTCTTCTTCATTAAAGGTAATACTTTTTTTGTGATATATAATAGTCCTTTTATATTTGTATCTATCATGATTTCCCAATCATTAACATCCTGTTTTTCTATTGTTTCAAGACCAAGAGCAAGACCAGCATTATTAACAAGAAAATCGATGTCATCCCAATATGAATCCAATTTTTCAAAAACATTATTTACAATAGATAAATTTTGTACATCAACTTGAAATGCTTCTATCTTTATATTATATTTAATTTTCCATTCTTCTATATCATTTTTAATTTTATCAATATTTCTTGAAAATAGTAATAAATTAACATTATTCTGAGCAAATAATTTAGCTGTTTCATAGCCAATACCACTGCTTGCTCCAGTAATTAATGCTTTCTTGTTGGTTAACATGAAATCCCCCTATTTCGCTTTATTTTTTTATTTATTACATATAAAATAAAAATTAAAAAGGTAAAGAATCCGGATAAAATTATAAGGTGATTAAAAAATCTTCTTAAATCTAAGTTTTAATACATTCAACATGGCTTCAAAGACTATTGACTTAGACATTTTAGAATTTCCTTTGACTCTATCTGTAAAAATTATTGGAAATTCATAAAACTTAAAACCTTTTTTAGTTGCTCTATATTTCATCTCTATTTGAAAAGAATACCCTGATGAAAAAAGAGAATCAAGATTAATACTTTCGAGTACATTCCTATTCCATAAATTAAATCCACCAGTAAAATCATTTATTTTTGAATTTAATATTATTTTTGAATATAAAGAACCACCTCTTGATATAATTCTTCTAAGTAAACCCCACCCTTTTACACCACCACCTGTTACATACCTAGAACCAATTATAAAATCAAAATCATTTGTTTTTTCTAAGAAGGATGGAATATAAATCGGATCATGAGAAAAATCAGCATCAATTTGACAAAAATAATCAAAATCTTTATTAAGTCCCCATTTAAATCCAGCAATATAAGCTTTACCAAGGCCTTCTTTTTTCTCTCGATTTAATAGATGACAATTTGAATGATCATTCATCCAATTTTTAACGATTATTGCGGTTCCATCTGGAGAATTATCATCAACGACTAATACAGAGAAATCAAGATCCTTACATGACTCGTATAATTTTTCTAAAAACAATAATATATTTTGAGATTCATTGTAAGTTGGAATAATTATAAGTAATTTTCCCATGTTAACTCTCATGTTTTTATTTTTTGATTAAGTACCTTGTAAAAATTTTATTAATCAATTAAAACCTCATTGAAACTATATTTTTATCTTAAAAATTAACTGATAATTGAAAACTTATTGTCCCAGGGATTTGAAGTTCAAGTGGTTGTCTATGATTTACATTGAAAACATCTTCTACAAGTTCAAATGCAAGATCAAAAAAGTTATATAATATTAAAGATAGGTGAAATGTCTTTCCAAACATGAAAAAATCACCAGAAATATCAAAATTAAATTCCCAAATGCAATCCTCTCTTCTACCCATATTACCAGTGAATGGATTGTCCCCAGGCATATACTGGTTATAAAGATTTAAATAATTGTTTGGAGTTATACTTTGATATAATGCTGTAATAGGTTGACCATCTCTATATCTTATTATTAAAGATAACCAGATACTATCAAAGACTTTGTAAGCAATATTAAACTTAAAAACATAGGAACGATCCGAGATCATTCTACCAATTCCGTAGAGAAATAAATTTGGATCAGATAAATTTTCTGAGATTACCCCTATTTCATCTTCGAATATTCCATTCCCGATTGCTGTAATACCGACAACCATGTATGCCCAAAAACTAGCATTAATCTTAAAATTACTGCTTTCTTTGCCTATAGAAAACAATATACCTAAATAAAAAGGATTTCTTAGAAATTCTGGGATATTTGAAAAATAGTCATCTGGAATAAAATTATTTTCAATGAGCCAATTTATTGCTTCCCAATAGTTAGTTAATATGTAACTAATCTCCGAATCAGAAATATAGTAAAGATTCTGTTCATTATAAGAATATGAAGAGTAGGAAGAAGGATCTTTTGCTCTTACCCAAAATAGGTTTTGAAAAGATCTAAATTGACTTTCAATATTAAGTTGAAAATTTTTACTATTTTTATATGAAAAAGAAATAGAAAAGTATAGATAAGAAGGTAGTTTTAAATTATTCACAACAGATTCAATATTACCATTCGTATTAAAGAGTAATGAGTTATCTGAATTATAATATAATCCATTAAGATAATTTGGATTTAATACTTTAGCCAATGTTGAAGTAATGGAAGGAGTTTTTTTCCCTAAATTAATTTTAATATTAAAATCAGAAAATGGGAAAAAAATAAAATCAGATCTAAAGTCAAGATAGAAGAAGAATAATGGATCTATATTTACATCATCTATAAATAATAGAGATGATCCTCCCACAGAGTTTAAGTACATTGATATGAAATTATTGATATAGGAGTACTCAAACTTCACTTCATTATTTGATATGATCCAGCTTGCATCTTCAGTATAAAAATTAATCCGTCCAAAATTGCTACCATAATATAGCAAGTCAACGGTAAATGAATTTATTTCAGGTTTGAATAAAGATAAAGTCGAATATGAATTGATTTGAATATTAAAATTATTAGAAAAATTGTAATTCATCTTTATATTTAAGGAAAAATCATATGTTGTACCATTTGGTAAAAAAAGATATAAAGACTCACCATCAACATCTATAAGTTCCTTTTTATATTTATCAAATTCATCTGTAATAGAATTTGATTCCAATTGAAAGGAAAGATTAGAAGAGAATAAATCTTTTTGAAAATTACTTCCTATTATAAAAGAAAAAGAATTCAGTATCTTTGTTTGATCTATTGAAAAATAGAACTCTGAACCATAATTAGTCCTAAAATTGTAAAAAAAACTTAGAAAAATCATGAAGTAGTCATCTAATTTAAAAAATGATAAGAATTGAAATTCAGTAAAATTCTCATCATAAAGTTTATATAATGTATTTTTTTCGCTGTCTTTATAATAACTTAAAAAAGTCCTATTTCCATCATTAAAATTCATAAGAATTTCAATATCTTCAAAGAATTTTGAATCACTTTTATATGAAAAATCAAAACCAAAAAGGTACTTCAATATTCTTCTATCATTAACAGATACTGGATTTCTATCTAGTGCAGATAGATGTCCACTAAAATATTTGACTATTTCAGAGGCATAAAAAAAAGTATCCCAAACTCCACCAATATAAAAATATGAATTGAAATTAATGCCGTAGGGAAGATTAAAATAAGCAAAAACTTTTGAATCAAATGGATCAAACGAAAAAGAAATGTATTTTAAGTATATATCCCATAAGGCAGTACCAGGAAAATAATTTGAATTTATTTTAAATCCATTGATAAAAAATTGATTATATTCATGATTATTACCATAAAATGAAAAGTAAAGTTGATCTGGAGTACCATAGGATGCTGTTTGAGAAGTAAAAACAAAAGAAGTTGGATAAATCAATTCTATATAATCAGATAGAGTATTAATTGAATTAAAATATGAACTAAAATAGAAATTATAATACGAACTATAATATAAATCTGAAGAAATAGCTATAACCGAAAAAAAGTTAATAATCAAAAATAAAACAAATAATTCAAATAATATAATTTTAAATTTACTAATATTTACATAATTGAAATTTTTCACACAATTACCTTTATTTTAAGCTTCACTCTGGTTTTAACACACCATCTTTGAGTCTATATTTTTTCCCGCATTTTGGACAAAAGTAGCCTTTATCACTTTCTTTTAATGTTACACCACAAACGCATACCCAACCTATCTGTCTTGCCGGAACTCCAACCATAAGGGCATAATTTGGGACATTTTTGGTAACAACAGCCCCTGAACCGATTAATGCATACTCCCCTATTTCGACTCCGCACACAATTGTAGCATTAGCCCCTATAGAAGCTCCCTTTTTAACAATAGTTTTTCTATATTCATCTTTTCGTTCAATAAAAGCCCTTGGATTTATAACATTTGTAAATACCATTGAAGGTCCACAAAAAACATCATCCTCGATAATAACATCATCATAAACTGAAACATTATTTTGAATCTTCACATTGTTCCCAATAATCGCCTTTGAGCCAACATTGACATTCTGACCTAAAGAACATTTTTTTCCTATTTTTGCATTTTTCATAATATGTGAAAAATGCCAAATTTTCGTTCCTTCTCCAATCTCAACCCCTTCATCAACATATGAGCTTTCATGAACAAAGTAGTGTTCAGAAGTCTTTGGATTTACTTTTTCAATAAGTTCACCCATGAATAACCTCTATTTTTTTTTAATCTATTATATAAAAACAAAATTTCAATTTGATTTTTTTTATTATTAAGTTTTAATTTGATTAATTTAATAAATTAGAAGAGAACAGAAGGGGGATAAATGAAAAAGCTGCTTACTGGAAATGAAGCCATCGCTCAAGGAGCATGGGAAGCAGGAGTTAAAGTCGCAAGTGCCTATCCTGGAACCCCCAGTACAGAAATTTTAGAATATTTTGCGACACTTGAAGGAGTATATGCCGAATGGGCTCCAAATGAAAAAGTCGCATTTGAAGTTGCTTCCGGTGCAGCTATTGGTGGATTACGAAGTCTAACAGCCATGAAACATGTTGGTTTAAATGTGGCAGCTGACCCTCTATTTACTATGGCTTATGAGGGAATAAACGGTGGATTTGTGGTTGTAAGTGCCGATGATCCTGGTATGCATTCTTCACAAAATGAACAGGATAATCGGTTCTATGCTATGCATGCTAAAGTTGTCTGCATTGAACCATCTGATTCTCAAGAAGCTTTGGATTTTACTAAAGCTGCTTTTGAAATTTCAGAGCAATTCGATACAGTCGTTTTGTTACGAAGCACAACAAGAATCTCTCACTCAAAGTCTATAGTTGAAATTTCTGATAAAGCCGAGAATCATTCAAAAGAATATAAAAAGAATATAGAAAAGTTCATAATGATCCCTGCTAACGCAAGAAAAAGACATCCCATTGTTGAAGAAAACTTGCAAAAAATAGCAAAAATGAGCTATAAATCTAGTTTAAATAAAGTTGAATACAACTTAGATAAAAAAATCAATGGCAAAAAAATTGGTATAATAACAAGCGGGATATCTTATCAATATGCGAAGGAAGTTTTTGAAGATAATGTAAGTTATTTAAAATTTGGTATAACTTATCCTTTATCTTTTGAGTTAGTTGATGAATTTGCAAAAAATGTAGATGAAATCTTTATTATAGAAGAAAATGATCCATTTTTGGAACTTCAAATAAAGGCTCATGGAATAAAATGTAAAGGTAAAGAGATTATACCTATTGTTGGAGAATTAAATCCAGACATAATCCGAAAAGCTTTCAATTGCAACTATGATGAAAAAGATATCTTAAAGGCAATACCAGTTCCAAATAGACCACCAGTTCTTTGTTCTGGTTGTCCTCATAGAGGAATATTTTTTGAAATCTCAAAGATTAAAAAAGCAATTATTACAGGAGATATAGGTTGTTATACATTGGGTATGATGCCCCCACTAAATGCAATGGATACATGTATTTGTATGGGTGCATCTATCTCTGCTGGTATTGGTTTACAAAAAGCTATAAATATTCAAAAAAAAGATCAAAAAGTTTTTGCTTTTATTGGTGATTCAACTTTTTTTCATTCTGGTATTACTGGACTAATGGATGCAGTTTATAATAAAATACCTATTGTAGTGGTCATTCTTGACAATAGAATAACAGCCATGACTGGGCATCAACAAAATCCAGGAACTGGCAAAACATTAATGGGAGAACCCACAATTTCGATAGATCTTGCTCAACTAGTAAAATCTATTGGAGTAAAGGAAGAAAATATAAGAGTTATTCATTCATATAACCTAACAGAGATAAAAAATGCAATTGATTTTTCATTAAGTACCGATGATGTTACAGTAATAATCTCAAAACAACCTTGTGCTTTACTAAAAGATGAAACAAAAAAAAGAAAACCAATATATTACTCAATAGATACTCAGATTTGTAAGATCTGTAAAGCTTGCTTAAAAGTAGGTTGTCCTTCGATATCATTTAATGAAAATATTGTAAAAATTGACCCCAATACATGTTTTGGCTGTAGTATTTGTTATCAAACATGTAAGTTTGGCGCTATAAAAATGAAAAGTAAAGAATAAGATATTTAAAAATTCAATATAATACTTTTAATTGAAGAAGGATTTTTTATGAATAAAACAACAAACATTTTATTTGTAGGAGTTGGTGGGCAAGGAACAATACTCGCATCAAATATTTTAAGTCAAGGTTTAATTGATGCTGGGTTTGATGTGAAGATGTCTGAAGTTCATGGAATGGCTCAAAGAGGAGGTTCTGTTTCAACCCAAATAAGATTTGGAAAGAAAGTCTATTCCCCATTAATACCTGAAAAAGAAGCAGATTTTATACTTTCTTTTGAAAAAATTGAAGCTGGAAGGTGGCTTAATTTTTTAAATCCAGAAGGAGTTTTAATTATTAACAATTATGAAATTTACCCTACAACTGTTTTAACTGGAGAGAATAAATATCCAGAAGATATTTTAGAAAAAATAAAAGAAAAAGTTAAAAACTGTATTACAGTTGATGCAGCTAATGAAGCTTTAAAACTTGGCAATATAAAAACTCAAAATATGATACTTCTTGGAGTTTTAATTGGACAATTGGACATCAAAAGTATTGATTGGGAAAACATTATAAGAAATTCTCTTCCAGAAAAAATAGTGGAAATTAACCTAAAAGCGTTTAAAACTGGATTATCAATTTATAAAAAATAAAATAATTCTAAAATTTAATGCTTTTTATTTTAGAATCCTTAATTCCCTTAAAGTTAATTGTTTTCTGATTAAAATCTACAAATATTTCAAGCACATATAGTTCAATATTTTTTTGATAAAGAATTGATGGACCTGAAAATGTTATTATCTTTTTTTCGCTATCATATACTGCATATTGACCTAAAATATAAATTTGATTCTCCAACTCTTTATTCTCAGATGTGTTGACAAGCAGTTTTATATTATCTTTAAATACATAGACTTTTGTATCGAGATGTGCTTCGAGTAAGTCTGATTGGATATAAAAATTTTCCTTAAAATTTTTAATTTTAGGTTCACCTTCGAAATATGCCAGGTTATCCTTTTTATAAACTATGACTTTATCAGATTGAATAATTGATTCGAGTTGTTTATTATTTCTAATATTATCTATAGAATTATATTGATAAATTGTTAAATTTTTTTCGGCTTTATATGTTTGTTCATCTTTCCCACTATATGTTGCATAATCAGAATTGATCATTATAAGGTTTTGATAATCTATTATATTGATTTTTTTTTCAAGTATACTTGAACCATCTTCTGTATTCATTTTACCTTTTAATGCTGAAATGTCATTTACAATAAACTTAAAATTATCGGAAGGCAAATTTAAAAAATCTTTTTCAAATTCTGGTTTTATTCCTTTAAGAATATCTTGATTTGAATAATTAAAATTATCATCAAATTGCCTTATGAAAAATTGCTTATTACTTGTAATAATTTTTTTGTCGTCATAATAAATTAACTCATCACCTTTCACATATGTTTTCCCTATTAAATCATAGATATGAGCATTTCCCGAAATTTTAGTTTCACCTTTTTCTATATAGTTTATAGTATTACCAGAAAAAATGACATTATTATTTTCATTGCTATCATATAAATAACCAAATCCATTTTTACAATTAAATGTATTATTATTATTATATTTCACTAACGTTATGCCATCACCTTTAGAATAAAATTCTGATATAATATTCTCAAAGTTAGTATTGCTATATTTTTTCTGATCAAAATAGCCTTTATTTATTTTATAAGTAGTTTTTTTGTTAGAATCTTCAGTAAAAGTAACAGTCTCTCCATTAAAATATAAATAACTATTATCACCATAATCCTTATAATATCCATCACCATTTCGTAAAATATATGTCTTATCCTTTAATTGGCTGTATTTAATTGAATCACCTTTTGAATAAAATTCTGTTAATATTTTATCCTCGCTATCAAAATTGAATTTTTTTTGATTAAAAAAACCTTTATTTATTTTATAAGTGGTTTGTTCATTCTTATTTTTAATAAAATTTACTGTCTCACCAGTAAAATATATATAACTATTTTCTTTATTATCTTTGAAATATCCCTCACCATTTTTTAATGTATAATTTTCATCATTTCCTTGTCTATAATCAATAGAATCTCCTTTTGAATAAAAAA
>JAAZOT010000083.1 GCA_012797605.1 Spirochaetales bacterium
AAATATCTATTAATGCGCGATGTTATAAAATTAGATAGTAAAAATGAAGAGTTAATATTTGCTAAAAATATGGTTTTAAAATCGAAATGGGTTAATGATATTATTCGACTCCAATGGGAAGATGGATCTTGGGGACAGTTTCATAGCATGAGTCAGTTTTCTCAATCACCTATTACAACAGAACAAGCATTAAGAAGACTTTTAATATTAGGATTGGATAAGAATGATGAAGTGATTCAAAAAGCACTTCTTTACATGGAAAAATATTTAATCGGAGAATTGGAATTAAGAGATCGTGTAGAAAAGAAACATGATTGGGATATATTGACAAGATTATTTGTCACAACTTGGATTTTAAAAATCGATCCATCTAATGATTTAGCCAAATCAATAGCCAAAGATTGGGCTAAAATTATTATTCATGCATTTTCAAAAGATGAATATAACCATAACTATTATAAAGAAGCATATTATGAGATTCATAGATCACCAAAAGATAAGTATATGTGGAGATTTGATAACTTTTATATTGTATCTATACTTGTTGGAATGTTACCTAGCGATATCGAATCGAAGTTTTTAGATTATTTGATCAACTCCAAAAATGGTATATATTATGTTTATGATAAATGTATTAAAGAAATTCCTTGTAGTTTTTGTTCAAAAAATGCAAGTCGTTATATAGATGTTCATAATCTATTATGTAGTTATTCAAGTGCTAAAATAAAACTTAATTACTTTATTGAGTGGTTGAATAATAATAAATCAAAAGATGGATTTTGGGATATGGGACAATCGGTAAAAGATAAGATACAATTTCCTTTATCTAATTCATGGAGAAAGACTATAAATAGGAAAATTGACTGCACGGTTAGGATACTAAAAATATTGTCAAAATTAAATGTATTATAGTAAGCATAGGTGTAGAGATATAAAAAAATTAACCTAAAGGTACATTCTATTTCAATTTAATATAAAAAGATACAAAGATGAAAAAGGTTTTAGATCACAGGAATAATAAGAGATTGTGGTTTCAAAAAATATATATTTTAAAATCCCATAATGCAAGACTAAAGGGCGAAATCAATGAAAAATCTTGAAAAAATAATCAGCGGTTTGATAATTGGAAGTATATTTCCATTATCTTTAGGGCTTATAACCCTATCTCTATGGTTCATGTTTGACAAATCCGAGAGTAGACCACTTATTTATTTAATATTTGGAGTATTAATAGGGGGATTAATTGACCTTAAATTCATAAAAACTTGGATTAACAATAGATTTAATTTACCAACCTGGATAATAGCTTTGATTTATATTGTATATAATATTTTTGTATTTGGATTTTTCATGGGGTTCCCAGTTTTTAATGTATTGCTTGGATTATTAGCTGGATATTATTATGCTAATAGGATTTGTTCTAATAAAATAGATCCAACAAGATATAAAAAATTATTGAATCAAGTTTCTTTGTTTACAGGTATAATTATGACTTTAGTTTGTATCTCATCTGGATTTTTAGCGATATATAATAATGGAGCAGCAGGAATGATTCAAGATTTACTAGGACTACCTTTTGAAGTTACTAGGTCAATGTTGTGGATGATTGTAGTAATAGGAGGATTGGTTTTGGTTTTGATTACTGTATTATTAACCAGATTTACGATGTTCAAGATTATACGAAATTATCGAAATTAGCAAAAAATATAAAGTAGAAATTTTTATGGATTTGCTAAGGGTAACCACTATAACAGAAACTTTAATGCCTAATATAAAAAAGATAAAATTATATTAATATTAGCAAGTAGTAAGTTCCCTTAGGAAATGTTTTTTGACAATAATCAATGGGGTTGTTCATTAAATTCTTAAGTTTATAAGAAAATGATTAAGATTACAAGCATTTTCTAATAAAGTCTTGAAAAGCAATTTAATTATTATATAATTTAAATGAAATTAGATTTTTTTTATTAACTAATATTTGTGTCATTGCTAGGAATATAATACATTCACTTTATTAAGTTAAAAATAGTTTACTATCAATCTTTTTGTGAAATATAATTAATATTAAAAGGAGTATTAATTATGGAAGAGGTAATCAAATCAATTATCGAGTCAATCCCAAGTGGGTATGTTTTTGATACTCATGCAATTATTGAGTATTTACTGCAAAATAATTCTGATATTTATTTATCATCATATAATGGTAATTCGACTGAATTGTATCATGGAGATATCGGAAGGCTAATTGCAGAATTTGAAAATACTATAATAGAAAGAGTTGGAGATAGTTGGTCTTTAAATATTCATAAGAGATTTAGCAAATGTGCATGTTGGAGAAAATTATGATTTTTTAAATTAAAAGGTTATTCTTAAAAAAGTTAATAATAAAATAGACTATTATCATACTAAAATTCCTAAATATTGAACTTTAAAAGCTGCAAGTCTTTATAATTATACATCATGATCACTTAAAGGAGGGAAAATGAATTTGGTTGATTATAGAGGTAATCAGATTAAAATCATCAAGGAGATAAAAAACAATTCACAGTTGGCAATTTTATATCCCGGATATAGATATACACTAGATGCTCCAATATTCTTCTATCTTCAAGAACTTCTTGCAAAGTCGAATTTTGACATCATTGGTTTTGATTATAGATATAGTGAAAATGAGTATTTTTTAAACTCCACTGATGAAGAGAAAAAAGCTTGGTTTCAATATGATTGCAATGCCATCGGGAGAGTAGTCAACGATTTTTCTAAAACATATAGAAGGCTACTATATATTGGTAAATCACTTGGAACCACCGTTTTAATGAATCAATTGAAAAATAATCTTATTCAAGGAAACTCTGAGATTATATACTTAACCCCAGGAGCAGAAGCACAAGAAATATATTTAACTATACAAAAATCAAAGAATAGGACACTAATTATTTATGGAACTGCTGATAAATTTTACAATAAAACATACATAGATTTTATTAAAGATAAAACTAATGTTCATTTCAAGGAAATTAAAAATGCAGGACATGTATTTGAAGAAGAAGGAAATATCAGACAATCAATTTTAAATATTGCAGATGTTATTGATTCAATATATGAATTTATTAAATAAGCTATCCTTTTTTCCAATAAATAAGTTATCACCTAGCAAAATACTCATGATTGTTCATAAGGTGAAATCAAAGAGAAGCTATACCATGAATAGTCCATAGAAGTTTCCTTTTTTTTAATAAAATCAACTAATTAATAAAATGATATGTAGGCTATAAATATTTTTTTATAAGGTATCCAAATTTTGGAAATCTTCTTGGATTTTATATATCATTTTAATATGTAATCCAAAGATAATTTATAATATGATAATGGTGAAATTAGCGAAAAAACACCTAATTCCCAAAAACAAAAATAAAAAGGAGGACTAAAATTTTAACAGCATCATCAATTTCCGGTTTATTTGCTTCTCGCACATTATATCCTAGCATTCTATGTGGGTAAAACGCTCCCCCCAACAGAATATGCTGATCTTTTATCTTCAGTGATATGGATAATTGGTGGAGTTGTTTTATGGCAAAAAAAAGCATTAGGATATGTCATCGGAGCAGGATTAATCTTTCAAGCTTGTACACTATTTATTGGACTTTTGATTTATTTTATTTTACAACCATTGATTTTTAATTTGCGATTTTTATTGAATGACTTTATCGTTATTTTTTTCATGGGGTGGTTTTGCTATATTCCTTTTATTCTTTTCGTTCGGGGTATAATCAAAAGTCAAAACAATAAAATGAAAGTAATAATTTATCCTTTTTTAAAAAGAAACGATGAAAATTATTGTTATCCTGAAAATCTAAGTATCTGAACAAATTTAATCTCTTTTGACTTATAAGCTAACTAAAAAAACCAATGGCAACAAAAAGAAGTAAGGCTAAAAATATTTTTTTAATATTATAGTTTTTAATAGTTTAGGAGGACTTTAAGAACATGGAAAAAGATGACAAATCGATTCATAAATTTGACTTTAACCTAATATGTGAGTATTTCCTAGGATTAGAAAGACAGGGACCTGGAAGTGCTGAAGCCACTATTAAAGCACTAAGTTTTATAGATAATCTTTCAAAAGAATCAAACATAGCAGATATAGGTTGTGGAACAGGTGGACAAACTATGATTATAGCAAAAAATATAGAAGGAAAAATAAGGGGAATAGATCTATTCCCAGCTTTTATCGAACAATTCAATCTTAATGCTGCAAAACTCAATCTTAAAGAAAGAGTAAAAGGTCTTTTAGGTGACATGAAAAATCTTCCATTTCGGGAAGAGGAGTTAGATCTAATCTGGTCCGAGGGAGCAATATATAATATTGGTTTTAATAGAGGAATAAATGAATGGAGAAGATTTCTTAAAAAGGGTGGATATATCGCTATTAGCGAAGCATCATGGTTTACAGAGAAACGACCAGAAGAGATTGAAAAATTTTGGTTGGAAGCATACCCTGAAATAGATACAATATCCAGTAAGGTATACCAGATGCAAAAAGCTGGATATATTCCTGTTGCCACATTCATCTTACCAGAAAATTGTTGGATAGATAATTTTTATGTTCCTCAGGTTAATAGACAAGACGAATTTTTAAGTAAATACAAAGGCGATAAGACTGTGGAAGATTTTATAGCAAATGAAAGGTTTGAGGCGCAATTGTACTATAAGTACAAAGAGTATTATGGATATGTGTTTTATATCGGGAAAAAGATTTGATTTAATATCACCAACCAATAATTACACTCAATAAAAGTTGTTTAAAGCTTATTCCCACCTATAAACTTAATCACTCCTAAAATATGAACTAGAATTTATACAATAAATAGTTTATAATATTTCTAGTTACGAATACTTTTAATAAGTTAAGGAGTCAAGAATGCAACTGGATATTTTTCAAGTTGATGCATTCACCAAAAAAACTTTCAGAGGTAATCCTGCAGGTGTGTGCATTGTTGAGAAGGAATTAAGTAAAGATGAGATGCAAAATATTGCTATGGAAATGGCTGTATCAGAAACTGCATTTTTGTCTAAAAATAATTTTAGTCTAAGGTGGTTTACTCCTCATAAAGAAATTGAACTATGTGGACATGCTACACTAGCTACAGCATGGGTTCTATATTGCAAAAAGCTAATAAGAGAAGATGAAGAAGTGAAATTTAATACTTTATCAGGGTTATTGGCAGCAAAGATAAAGAATGATCAAATAATATTAAACTTTCCGTTATTATCAAATATCCAAAAAGTAGAAATTGACAATGAGAAAATTAAAGCCTTAGGCTTAAATGCAAACGAAATTGAATTTTATGGAAAAGTAAATAATAAAGAAATAATTGAAATAAAGGATTATCAAAAATTAATATCTTTAAAACCAAACTTCGATAAATTACTATCATTAGATGGTAGAGGAATAATCGTTACAGTAAAAGCAGATAAAGATTATGACTTTATTTCTAGGTATTTTGCACCATGGGTTGGGGTAAATGAAGATCCAGTAACTGGTTCGGCGCATTGTGCATTAGCTTACTATTGGAATAGAAAATTGAATAAAACTAATATGGTGGCATATCAAGCATCAAAAAGAGGTGGAGAGATTATAATAGAGCTTTTAAATTCAGAAAGAGTATTGTTAATTGGGAATGCTATAATTACAATTGAAGGTAAGATAACATTTTAATATGAAAATTGATCAACAAAGTTTCGATCTATTCTATTTTTCTTCTTCCCCTACCCTTTTGTTATATAATAGTATAAATGAAACTCTATCATGCTTTGTCCAATTTGTTTTTAGATACTTTTTCATTCTTGACCCCTCATACTATTTTGAGTTTTTAAAAATAATTTTATAGTTGTTTTTTTTATAACTCGCAATATTATAATCTGTAGAAGATCTTGGTCGATTTTAAGCAGGTAACTTTTAAAATCATTAAAATTTCTTATAATTGGAGGAAAAATAAGGAAAATTTACCAATAAGTATATCATCTTACCTATATTTCTAAAAAGTTATTTCAATCAATTTCCATATGACAATATGATTTTTTTGTATGCTATTTCATAAAAATAGTTTCAAAAATCAAATATTTTAACAGTTGTTAGTAGTTATAGATATCAATAGAAGTTGCTAATTATTTTTAAGCTCGAATCTAATTACCCTTGGATTATTCAACTAATAATTACATTCAAAACTTTGGAAATATCTTTATAAGTTTTTAAGGGCTTACTTTAACAATTTTCGCAATTTTAAGTAATAAAATTAGATTAGCAAAAAAATATAAATTTTATTTTAATATAAAATTTCATTCTCTATGAATACTAAGTAATAAATATAAGGAAGAAAAATGAGTGACTTAATTTACTATTTTTCTGGTTCAGGGAATTCTTTAAAAGTTGCAAAAGAGATTTCAAAGGAAATTAACGGAAATCTAATTAGAATATTAAAAAAGGCTGATGAGATAAGTTTTAATGAAAATATCAACTCACTTGGATTGATTTTTCCTGTTTATCATGCAACATTTGGAGAAAGTGGTATACCTCATATTGTAGAGGATTTTATTAGCAAATTAAAAAATATAAATTCTGTTTACATATACGCAGTATGCACCCACTCTGGTTTCCCTGGAACGACTATTGAGAATTTATCAAGATTAATTTCGAAAAGACATGGAACTTTATCAGTAGGTTATTACATTAAAATGAGTATACCCTATTCTACTTTGGATAAAATAAAACATCTTCTATTTAAGGAAGAGTTGAAAACCAACCAATTATTTGAAAAAAAGATGAATAAATTACAGGAAGATCTTAATAAAAAAATAAAAGTTATTGTAGATGATATTCTTAAAAGAAAAAAAGCAAAGCTTGAAACAACAGGGAGAATATTTAATATACTTTATACCCCTTTATATATTTTATCTAAGTCTATGGCTAAATCCTATTATAAAAAGCTTTCAAACAAAAATTTTAATAATTTTTCTAAACTTACTTTATATGCAGATAATAGTTTTAAAACTAATCAAAAATGTAATGGTTGTGGAATCTGCGTAAAAGTTTGTCCAGTGGATAATATTTCATTGATGAACAGTAAACCTGTTTGGCATAATAATTGTGAAAACTGCTTTGCATGTTATCAATGGTGTCCAAGTAATGCTTTAGAAGGAGAAATTGTCCAATTTCAGAGAAAGTACCATTTTGATGATATTACAGTTAAAGATATGATAAGAAAATAGAAAATTCAGGAGGTTGAGTATGAATATATCTTCAACAAAAATAATCCTTAACTTATTTGGACTATTATTAACTTTTGTTACAGGCGTCATTCTTACCAAAACAGGAAAACCATATAATGTAGTCATTCAAACTTTGCACAAACTTTCATCAATTGGCTTTTTTATTATAGTAATAGTAACTTGTATCTCATTATTAAAAGACAAAAACTTGTTAACAATAAGCCAAATCTTTATATTCTTAACTATAATATTTTTTGCTTTATCTATTATTTCTGGTGGTTTAGTCTTAGCTTTAAAAAATGTAAATATTTATATACTTTATTCCCATAGAATCCTACCTTTTTTAGGTCTCACATTTGGGATTATTACTTGCATATTAACAATAATCAAAAAATAAATATATCAATTTAAAATTAGCTTTAAATTATTTCAAAAATAAGATTTTAGGATTATCCTATATATTTAACCCACTACTAGTAATATATAGACAAGATATGGAATAATTAAAGATTATTTGAAATATGATATTTATTTTATGGAAGCGAAGTCGCAAAGGTAAAGCTAATCATAGATAAATTTGATAATAGATTTTTCCACTAGTATTACTTAAATATCAAGAAGTATCTTAATTATTTCAAAAAAATTTATATACAATCTTATAGTATTTGTTTAATAGCAACATTAATAATTGTAAATAAAAATAATTTGAATTATAATAATTAATATAACAAATTATAATAATACAGATTAAGGAGGTATTTTATGTACCGTAAGTTTTTATTTTATTAATTATTATCTTTTTGTTTTTACTTTTTGGATGTAACATTGATTTGGGACCTTAAAAAATATCTGGAGCAGTAACGAGAGGATCTAAATCTATAAAACCTGACAATTGTTTAATAGGTATTTATAATGTTGATTCTGTTAATATAACTTCATCTTCGCCAGTTCCAATTTATTATGTCATAGTTGATTTTACTTCAGAATCCCAAACATATGCAATCGATAATATCCCTACTTGTACATATTATCTTGGTACTTTTTTGTGTGTGGATGATGGAACTAATATTGTAAGTGCAGAATATGGATACGGAAATACAACTTCTTATTCTGATCCTTTTCCACTAGTCAAAATAACAGTAAAAAGTAATATGACAAAAAATATAGAGGAGACAGACTGGATTACATTTCCGTATAGTATATGACCTAAGTATTTTTAAAGAATTATTTTTCTAAGATAATTAATTAAGTAACTATTTTTAAGTTTAGAAATTATAAACCAATAGTATATAAAAAATTTTTATTTATACTAATAATATTTATTTAGAAACATCTGAAATATATGCACATGTAGGAAAAAATATTTTAGAAAAAATAATAAGTCCTTTTGATATTTATTGAAATAAATAGATTTAAATAATAGAAAAAATTTATTAAATTAATAAAAAATTATTGATTTTTTTTTAAATTTAGTTAATATAATAAATGATATTAGTTTGATGAAATTGCAGATAAGAGTAGTTGTAAGTAAGAATTGGGAAAGGTCGGTTATAGGAAGAAGAGCGCTTGTCTTTGTGATCTTGATTAAATTATGACAAGGACTATATTATGTCAGTTAATAAAGAATTAGAAAAAATAAAACGTGAAAATTATATTATAGAACTTCAAAATTTTGAAAATGGGTTTTTTGAAGTAATTAGAAGCTGTGGACTACCGACTGAAAATATTTTTGTCCCTGTTATCGAGCGATTTAAAGTTTTTAAAAATATTAATGTTGTAATAGAAAAATTAGCTGAAAATCAAAGATCTAATTCATTATATTTATCGAAATTTTTAGCTGCAACAGCAAGTGGTTTATTTGATGCTGCATTAAATTATTTATGGGATGAGACAATTTTAGAAATAAGAAAACGAGTAATTCAATATGATGTTATTTATTTCTATAATAATACACCGATTTCTGAAGAGAAAAAAAATAAATTAAAGAATGAAGATGATATTGTAAAACTAGACGATAATGAACTAATTCAAGGAGCAAGGAATATTGGTTTAATTTCCGAACTCGGATATAAACACCTTGATTATATTCGTTATATGAGAAATTGGGCAAGTGCTGCTCATCCTAATCAGAATCAATTAACAGGATTGCAATTAATTACATGGTTAGAAACTTGTATAAAAGAAGTTATTTCTTTACCTATTTCAACAATAGCAATAGAAATAAAACAGTTGTTAGCAAACATAAAAACTAATACAATTAGTGGCAAGGATGCAAGGAATATATCAAAATTTTTTATAAACTTAACGCAAAATCAAATAAATAATTTGGCATCTGGTTTTTTAGGAAATTATACTGATTTAAATATTACACCACAATGTCGTCAAAATATTAATCTTTTATTGCCATATATATGGGATAGAGTTGATGAGGAAACAAAACAAAGTTTTGGAATAAAGTATGGTAAATTTGTTGCAAATAATGATAAGGATAGAGCTTTATTTACTAAACAATTTCTTCAAATAGTAAATGGACTATCATATATCCCAGATGATCTTAAAGTAGCTGAAATAGAAACTGCAATACAAAATTTACTAACAGCTCATAGAGGTGGAAATAATTTTTATAATGAACCAATTTTTGCACGACAACTTACAAGCATTATTGGACAAAGTGGAAATGTACCTTCACAAATAAAAAGATTATATGTATTATCTCTTACGGAAGTATATATAACAAATGGAAATGGAGTAGCTTGGAATGCTGAACCTTATTATATTAGCCTTTTTAAACAATTTGATCAAAATGAGACTATTATATTTATTACTTCTTTTACAAATGAACGGATATCAAGTCGTTTGCAATTTGATTTATGTAGAAAAAAATTTATTGAGCTATTAAATATTTTAAAAGGAAATATTACTATACCTGCAATAAAAGAATTAATTGATTCTATTGATAACTTTAAAGGTTCTCTTGATATGCTGAAAAATGATTCAAGAATTATACAGCAATTAAAAAGTGTTCAAGTAATTTTAGGGAGTTGAAAATAAATATATAGCATCCGTACCTTATCTGGTGGGTAATTCATTACATAACTCCATCCGATAACGGTCAATAAGAAGTTACACGGAATAACACTTTACCTAAAGTTTTAGAATACCAGAACCTTCTCTTTCTGTTAACAGTTATCTGTAATTCTAGAAGTTGCATAAGGATGATAAGATATAATTTGAAGTCTTTGCTCCAAAAATGAAGAATATAAAAAGAATAGACTATTTACTTAATAATGGGAGGGAAATATGTTATTCACTTACAGTAAAAAATCCAAGAAAATTTCTGCTTGTATTGAAACGGATTTAAAATCTCACAATATCCTTGAAAGACAAGATATAGAAAAATGGATTGAAAATTACCCGGATATTTTAGGAGAAGAGTTATTAATTATCACTACCGAATACGATAAATTTGACAAAACAAACGAGAGATTGGATTTATTGGCAATAGATAAAAATGGTAACCTTGTTATAATTGAGTTGAAGCGTGATAATACTGGTAAAAATGTTGAACTACAAGCCCTAAAATATGCTGCATATTGTTCTACTCTAACCTTAAATGATGTTGTAAAGCTATATAACAATTATCTTTCAAAAAATGATAAATCAATAACTGAAGATAAAGCAAAAGATTATATTATTGATTTTATAGAAAATGATGAGTTTGAAGAATTATCTGATAAACCTAGAATAATTATTGCTGCAAAAGAATATAGGCCTGAAGTAACTGCTTCTGTTTTATGGTTAAGAAAATTCGGAATTGATATTACTTGTATTAAACTTACTCTTTATGAACTAGATGATAATACTATTGCATTTGAATCAACAATTTTAATTCCTCTACCAGAAGCAAAAGATTATATAATAGAATCTGAAAAGAAAGAAAATGTTGAGTATACCAAAACATTAACTCAAGAAGAATATCTCAATTTCTATAATGAACTAATAGACAAAATCAAGAAAATTTTACCAAAACAATATCAAAAACCGAAACCAGAACCGTATTATCAAATTCCTACCGAGATAAGTGGAATACATTTTGAGTGGGGCTTTCATGGTAGACCAAGAAACAGTTTTGGTGTTGAACTCCATTTTGAAAAAGGAAACAAAGAATTTAATAAATCAGCAATTGACAAAATTGAAAAATTTAAATCAAAAATTGAACAAGCAACCAACGAAAAAGTCATTATTCAAAAAGATTGGCGTAAAAATTCAGCGAGATTATATATTTAGAAGAATGAAGGTAAAATAACAGAAGAACTTAAAAATTGGGCTGTTGAAAAAATGAAAATCTTCATAGAGATTCTACAATCAGAAATTGATAATTTAAGATAGGAAGAAACTATTTAATGAACAGAAGATTTTTGAACTTTGTAGAAGCATACGAATTCTTTGCTACCTCACTCTCTTGCTTGTCGCCTTTAGGAAAATAATAAAGTTTAAACCGTTATGCTCTTACATGGCTTCACCCAAATTTTCCTTTAGAAAAACTTCGTTTATTCAAATATCTTATCACCACTGCTTTAGTTTTTGTAATAGTTATAAGACATCTAAATAATCTATTGAAAGACAGTAAATATTTCACAAATATCATATTAGATGAAAGTATTTAGTATAATATAGATTTATTTATAAAATCACATAGAGCATATGAAGGATATTTTAATAGAATAGTATTTTTAGGTCTTAGATTAAAAATCAATCACAGAAAATAATAAAAAATACCTTTCTATTAGTAAAAAGAATACTTAAAAAAGGGTTTAAAATTAATTGATGATAAAAAATGTAAAAAATATAGAGGATATTATAATTTGTTTTTAAGTTATTCACTTCCTTATAGAAACAATATTAAGTATACCACAATTTCAAAAATAATAGATCCTGAAACATTAAAATTATTTATAACTATTACTATAAATTTATTAAAAGAATTTGAATTTCAATTAAAAAGTAATTTTGATAAATTATGCTATAATCAGCTTAATATATTGGGTGCAAAAAGATATTGTAAAAATATTTCAGATTCAGAGATCAAAAAATTAAAACTAAGTGAAAAAACAAAATAACCCGTTGAATACCAAAAATCAAAAAAATATTTGATAAAATAAAATAGAAACACCTCCGATAACAGTAAGTTTCCAGAAAATCTACACTATCGCTATATATCCCCAAATCTTTTGTTGGTAAGCTTTGGTAATTACGAGTAGATAAGCTAAAATACATATTAAAAGAAGAGAAAAAAGTGAAAAAATCTTAATCGCTATTTATGCTTTTATTACGGGTACAATTATTGATATATATGGTTTCAATTATTTCTGTTATAATCTTAAATGAATGATGCAATTAAAGTTAACTCCATAACAAGGTAGTAGAGTTATCAGTTCATTTTGGTAATTATATCAATCCTTCAGTACTTTTATAGGATCTAAAATCAATTTCTAATAAAATAGAGTGATTTATATTTTTTGAGTTTTTTTACAGTCAACAGAGTAAATGCATTTAAAAAATTTGATGTGGTTTAGTTGTTATTTAGGGTCAAAACAAAATTCAATATAAATGGTTACTATTTTCAAAAGATTGCAGAAGAGTACACATTGCTGAATCCTGTTTACATAATTAATCCTTTCTCTGAAAATCTTATGAACCCTGATGTTCAAAGAGTATATCCTGAGAGGACTGGTGAAATGTTGAAATTACAAAAAGCAAATGGAGGATTTTTATAATTTTCATAAAAATGGTGTTTGAAAGGCATGGTAAAGTAATGGTTAGATTCAACCAATAAAGTTTTTAGAAGCTTCACTAGAATGCATAAAAGTAATTTCGCAAAATACGCAAGATGTTACTTGATATAATAAAAACTGGAGTCAGGATAATGAATAAAGACATTTTAAATTTATTTGAGAAATACAATCTAAGTTTTAAGAAACTAAAAGATTTACTACAAGACGAGTTGATAAAAAGTCTTCAGTTGTTTAATTTAAGACTTTGACTATCGATTGACATACAAATTGATTTCAAAGGCGAAATTTCTCTTATTAAATCAAAAGAAGTAAAAGACACTTATGTTTTATTGATAATATTAATGGAGATTTGTAATGCTTACAAAGCACTATTCCATTATGTGAAAAACACTAAAAATTACCCTATTTCAAAAAAATTTTTTATAAATCTTTTTCACTAATTTTTCTAACGGAAGTTAGAATTTTGTCTACTTTTAAAGACACTTTAGACTAATTAAAGCAAAATACAATAATGACTTAGCTTTAAGATTTGCTTAAAAAAATTAATAATAAGAATTGAATATGATGTTAGAATAAAAAAAATTCTAACTGAAAGTTGCAAAAATATTATAGAATATTTTTAAAGCTACAAAAATATTTCAGGAATAGAAACTATTGCCTTAATATATGCTGAAGAGAATATATACTACCATAATAAAGAAACTGCAAAGATGGGAATGAAATACAAGAATAGATAGTTTTTAGTAAGATTTTTCCAATTATCTATTAATGCTAACGATAAAAATTATTGACAAGGAATATGATGAAAATAAAAAATTACGGTAGATAATATCACATACCCTAAATTGTCAGTTCAGTTGTTAACACAAGCTTTTTGTATCTATCAAAATTTCTGCATGGTTGACTGTGATGTTCTACAAAAAAGCTACAAGGCATAAATACAAATCTTAATGCAGCTTAAAACAAACAGAAAATTATATAAATAATAAAACTATTTAACACTTTATTGCTTGTTATATTTTTATTTCTCACTATTATGCTTATTGGTTGTGACAAACCGAAACCCAATAATTGGTCAACTTTTAGAGAAAACACACAACATACCAGTCATAAAGTGGGAATGCTCTACATAAGTTTTCGATATTAGCCTGGAAATTCAAAACGGAAGGCAAGGTATACTCAAGTTCCGTGGTTACTGATAACATGGTTTTCTTTGGTAGCAATGATGGATATATTTATACGGTGAAATAAGATAACTTAGTATAATAGTAGTTAGACAAAAAAATAGCAAGAAAGGTGGTGATGCGAAATAGAAGATAATACAAGCCAATCAAGTTCAACTTTTTGTTATTAAGGTGGACAAAACTATTGGATTTGTTTGAAGGGAAACAGATGAAAATAAACACTTTAAAAATAAAATGGACGTAAAAAACATGAAAACAAAATTTTTGTAACAATGGGTATACTGTTTATAATCGCATTATTAGTTGGTTGTGCTAGACTCAAAGTACAGGTACCAAAAGTTGAGAAATCACCTGTGTAAGAGCTCTATGACCTTTATCCAACTGCTGATGTGAAATAAATGAAGGGTGTACCTTGTGACAAAGTAAAAATCAGAGTTGGTGAGACAGTGGTTATCTATGCTCGTATCATGAGTAAAGATGGTAAATGGTTTGAACTCCCTGTTGATGTAGATGTAAACTGTAAAGCAGATACGGAGTTTGAAGTTACTCCTATCACAGGTCATGTAATAACAGTAAAGATCATCAAACCTATATCTGGTGTCTCATTTGTTACAGCCACAACCACAATGGCAAAAAGTGAAAAAATAGAAAAGTTTTCACGATTGAGGGTAAATAAGACATGATGGTGACAGTGAGCTATGGAGAATTAAAACAAAATATTTCCATGGTTTCGCCTAGCACAAGCTTTGTGGCTTACTCCGTCCGCCCAAATGCTTCACACTTCGCAAAGCTTAGAATTGTTAGGTGAAATGTCGTCCAAAAAGGTAATTAAATGGAAAGGATAGAAGTAAAAGATGTGGATGCTCATAATGTAGAAGATTTGATAAAGTTTTGCATACCTATTGAAAAGAGAGAGAATACACTTTTCCTTGAAGGTGAGAAGGTTAAGAAAAGGTGGTTAACTTCTGTGATGAAGAGATATGGGAGTTTCGCCAAGTTGGCTTATTTGAAGGGAAAACCTGCAGGAATGATTCAATATCAGCCAAAACTAGATAAAAAATTGATGGTAATTACTTGTATCTTCGTATCAGAAAAAGAGTTTTTTAGGAAAGGAATTGGTAAAGCGTTATTAAACGCATTCTTAGATGAAATGAAAGAACCAAAACCTTATTTCGGAAACGATGTGCCTTTCGCTATTATTACATAGGCATTTCAAGTACCTGAAAGGTATCCTCAACATGAATTTTATAAGAAGATGGGGTTTAAACAAGTTAGTAAAGACGAGCAATTTTTGCTTTATTATCCCCTAAAGCAAGGCTATATCTATACTCCTCAGAGTATAGAATATGTTCCTCAGGAAGAGGATAAAGGACTGGCACTGATATTCTACGACCCTTTCTGCCCATGGTGTATTTATTTTTCAGAAAAAATTAAAGAAACCCTAAAAGAAATTGCACCGGATCTTCCTCTCAAAATGTTTAACGAATTTGAAAATGAAGAGGAGGTTAAGAAAAGAGGAAAGGTATATTCTTGCATAGTAAATCAAACACCAATACATTCAATCATCATGGCGAAAAAAAATTTTCAGAAAGAAGTTATGAATGCACTTAAAAAATGAATAAAAAGTTCGGATTCACCAATTTGCCTTACAGTAGGCATGTGGCTAGCACAACTCTCTCAAGCCTTTAAAGGCTTTGTATACCTGCAGAACATTAGGGACAATCCTAAAAGTAAAAGACAACGAACCCTACAAAAATAAGAGAATGATATGATTACTATAGTATTATTTATCGTTTTGATAATCTTAGTTATTATCAATATTTGGTTAACTTTAACAAAAAAGTTGACTGTCAATATCGAAGAACTAAAAGAAAAATTAGTAAAGATTGATTATGGATTATCAAGAATCGATCCTTTGATTCGAGATGAATTTGGTCGAAGTAGAGACGAAAGTCAAAAAGCTTTTAAGGAAAATAGAGAAGAGCTAAACAATTCCTTTAAACTTTTAGGAGGAAATTTAACCAAAACAGTTACAGATTTATCCAATGCTCAAAAGAACCAATTTGAAATCTTTTCAAAGCAACTTGGAGAATTAGTCAAGTCATTTGATGAAAAAATGAAAAACATTCAGGAGCAACTTGATAAATCTGCAAAAGAAAACCGAGTAGAACTGACTAATTCATTGAAATCCTTTGAAGATAAATTTACTCAAAATGTTAAAGATTTTAATGATCTTCAAAAACAGAAGTTTGACGACCTTATAAATAAGCAAGAAAGCATTAAGAAAGAAATTGAAGAAAAGTTGAAAGAGATTAGAGAAACGGTTGAAGGAAAGTTAAAGAGTATTCAAGATGACAACAATAAAAAACTTGAAGAAATGCGAAAAACAGTTGATGAGAAGCTCCAAGAAACAGTTGAGAAAAGGTTTAATGAATCATTCAAATTAATAAGTGAGAGACTTGAACAAGTTCATAAAGGACTAGGTGAAATGCAAACACTCGCTTCTGGGGTAGGAGATTTGAAAAAGGTTTTAACTAATGTAAAGACTAGGGGTAACTTAGGAGAAATTCAACTTGGTGCAATTTTAGAACAAATTCTATCACCAGAGCAATACGAACAAAACGCAATAGTAAAAGAAGGAAGCCAAGAAAGAGTAGAGTATGTAATTAAGTTACCTGGTAAAAACAATGATGATAAATCTTTACTATTACCTATTGACTCAAAATTCCCAAATGAAGATTATCAGAGATTAATTGAAGCATACGATAACATAGCTAATTTAAATCCTAAAGATGTTGAAGCAATTACCAAGCAGTTTGAAAATTCAGTTAAAAAGAATGCAAAGGATATAAAGGAAAAATATATCAATCCACCAGTTACGACTGATTTTGTGATAATGTTTGTACCAACAGAAAGTTTATACGCAGAAATATTAAGGCGAACCGGACTTTTTGAATCTTTGCAACGAGACTTAAAAATTACTGTTGTAGGCCCGACTAATTTAGTGGCTTTTTTAAGCAGTTTACAGATGGGTTTTAAAACCTTAGCCATTGAGAAAAGTTCAAGTGAAGTTTGGGAAATACTTGGTGCTGTAAAAACTGAATTTGGTAACTTTGGAACAGTCTTGGAAAAAACAAAAAAGAAGTTACAGGAAGCAACAAACGTAATTGACATAGCGGGTGTTAGGTCAAGAGCTATTGAAAGAAAACTTAGAACGGTTCAAGAATTACCACAAGAACGGACGGATGCTTTATTAGGAGAAGCAATTGAAATTGAACAAGATAATAAATTAAATAATGATACAGACGAAGAATAAAAGCACAGCCAGCCAACATAATGTATAAAATATTAGATTTAAATATTTAAATCAAAGTTCATATAATTAAAATAAAGAATGAAATTGCTAATATTTTTTATTCATACTTTTTTAAATAAAAATCGACTTTTTCATTTACCTTCCAAATAAATTAACAGATCTTATCAATCAAAAAATAAATTTGATAAAGCTTTACTACTCTACTAACTCTACTCGTCTATTTTTTGCTTGACCTTCTTCTGTTTTGTTAGAAGCCACAGGTGCTAAAGGTCCTACACCAACAGGATAAAGCCTATTTGCATCAATCCCATATTTACTAACAAGTGTATTTACCACCGCCTGCGCACGGCGAAAAGAAAGCTCCATATTGGAAGATAATGAGCCAATATTATCAGTATGACCAACGACATATAAATTAAGTTTAGGATTTTGTTTTAATAGTTTTGCAATTTCTTCGAGAACTGGTTCAGATTCAGGTTTTAAATCTGCTTTACCAGTGTCAAAATAGATCCCATATATCGCTGCATGACCAGTTTTGAAGATATCTTCTGCCAGAGCCTCTGCATTTACTTTTATTAAACCAGTTTACATAGGTTTTGTTTCGATAATATCAAGCTGTACAACTGGAAAGTTTTGAAACCAACTTGTCCCTACACACAAAGCTACATACACATCTCTTTCGGCTCTTTTCATCTTAGCAGCAAGATACCTGAAATCGTCTGCAAGTCGTGTATCTATGTCTGGTTGACCAGATCGAGAGAGCCTTGTAGTAGCATTTAAAAATTGCTTTAACCAATTATCCCCTAGTTCGCTTTTCTTACTGCTGAATAAAGATTCAAAACCAGCATTTTTCAATGCTAATTCGTAGTTGCGAAATATTTCAAGTATTGACTTGTCTTTTGGTGC
>JAAZOT010000003.1 GCA_012797605.1 Spirochaetales bacterium
TACAAATGACTTACATAAATCATCGTATGGTAAATTAGTTTCAACAGGTGCAGAAGTTTTACTTTCAAAATCGTTAAATTCTTCCTCACCAATTTGAGGTAATTCTAGATCTTCTATGCTCTCACCGACATTTTCTGTATCAATAGTATTATCTACTTCCTTTGTAACATTTTCTAGTTCTTCAGCTGATAAAGAAATGTCATCAGATGAAATATCGCTAAAAAATTCACTTTCTTCTTCAGAGATTTTTTCTCCGACTTCTTCTTCAGTTTGTAATTCCTCAGCAATACTTCCAATAGGCTGTTCTTCTATAATACCTTCTGGTAAGCCTTCAATGCCTTCTTCAGTAGTAGGGATTTCTTCAGAAGGTAATTCTTGGTCAAGTTCTTCTATAGTTGGGATCTCCAAATTTTCTTCAAGATTTTCTGGTTCTTGTAATATCTGCTCTGGATTTTCTTCTTCAAAACTTTCTACTTCAGGAACTTGCCCAACTTCCATTTCAGGTATTTCTTCTAATTTTTCTATCCCTTTTTCTTCTTCAAATATTTCGGGCATTTCCATCTCTTCTAAAGGTTTCATTTCTTCTGGAATTGATGTTACTCCCTCTGGTAATTCTAGATTTTCTGGTTCTTGTAATATCTGCTCTGGTTTTTCTTCTTCAAAACCTTCTACTTCAGGAACTTGCCCAACTTCCATTTCAGGTATTTCTTCTAATTTTTCTATCCCTTTTTCTTCTTCAAATATTTCGGGCATCTCCATCTCTTCTAAAGGTTTCATCTCTTCTGGAATTGATGTTACCTCCTCTGGTAATTCAAGATTTTCTGGTTCTTGTAATATCTGCTTTGGTTCTTCTTCTATATTTGGAAGCTCTGTAAATTCAAATTCCTCATTTATAACTTCAGATGTGGGTTGTGTTTCGATTTTTTCTTCTTCCAAACCAGAGAACTCTTCCAATGGAGGTATTTCAAATTCTTCACTTCCCTGTTTTGATTCCTCTTCAAAAGCTTCTTCATCTATCTTGGGTAATTCTAAAGCCTCTTCCTCTGCTTCTTCTCTAGCCTCAGAAGGGGACTCTTCTTCTAATGTTTTCATCTCTTCTGAGACTGTTAGAACTTCTTCTGGTAACTCAAGTGATTCTTCTTTAATTTCCAATCCTTTGTATTCTTCTTTAGATTCTTCTAATTCTTCTAAAGTAGGCAATTCACCTTCTTTTTTTTCAAAATCCTTTTCAATTATTACTTCCTCTTCTTCTTCAATATTTGGTAATTCAATATTTTCTTCACCTTTTTCTATAGGAAACTCAGGTATTTCAACCTTTTCTTCTTTTTGAGTCGTATCAACTTCTGGTAATTCTTCAGAGGCTAAATCTTCATGTGGAGCAAAAACATATTCTTCTTCCAAAGACACTTCTAAAGGCGATTTCTTCTGAGAAACTTCTTCTACCAAAGATTTTAATGCCGTATCTATTGGTTTTTCTGCTTTAACTTCTTCAAAGAAAAAATCCTTTTTCTTTTCTTCACTTGAAACAGCACTAAGGAATTCTTCTTCTTCCTCCATATTTTTTATTTCTTGGTACTCTTCTGGCTTTTTATAGTATTGTTGCCCTTTTAATTCAATTTCCTCTTCTTTTGGTGTAAAAAAGAAAGCCAGTAACACATAAGTTATTAAAATTATTATAGTTATTAAATAAAAGGAAATTACAATCTGAACAATCAATGGAGTACCAACTTTTTCATTGGGGACTATAACAACCTGTTTTCCTGCATTACCTATTTGATTTATGAAAAAATAATATTTATTATTTCCAACTTTGGCTGGCCCTATAGTTTTACTATCATTTTCAATTGTAGCTAAAATATCTGATAATCTATCTTTTTCGTCTAAAATTTCCTTTGGGATATTAAAAATTATCATATTATAAGCTTTTACAAAAGCTAATCCTTTGATACTTAAGGTGGATTTTTTAATTGGTTCAGTTAATAAAGAAGTTCCAGAATAGTGAAACAGGGCAAGTCCCAACATTTTACCATTTTTCTGAACTGGATATCCTAAAACGATTTCATCAGTACTTTGAGCTTCTTTTGTCGTTTGAAAGGGTAATATAAGGTATTCTTTAGTTAAAAAATGATTGAAATATTCGGTAGCCAAAACCATTCCTTTTCTTTTTGAGGCGTATGGTGGATAAACAAAAAAGATCGTTTTGTCATTATTTACAAAAGTAATACCATAACAGTTTTTGTTTCTGATTGTATATTCATAAACCTCACTATAAACCTTATCCGTAATAACTTGATTATCAAATGTATCTACAATAAATGAATTTTCGACAAGGTCTTTCATTTTGGCTCTTTCTATTTGTATCTGACCTAAAAATTCTATCCCTATTTGATCAACCTGCTTTTGTATTGAATTTATAGTATTTGAAACATTAATTGAAATTGGTATCAGCTTTAAATTATAACCTATAGCTAAAATTAAAAATAAAATAAGACCAACAGCAACTGATATTAAGATGTTTTTTGCACTTTGACTCATATTTTGCCTCACTTTTATAATATTTCTTCTCTATTATTATTATTTTTCATAATTATTATTCTTCCTAATCTTCAAAAAAATCTGGTATTTCAGAGATATCAATTTCTTTACCAATTGTGTCATTTTTCTCAATATCTACTTTTAATTTCTTTTCATCTATATTATTATCCATTTTTTCAGTATTTTCCAATTTTTTTATACTTTTATTTTCCTCTTTTTTTGATTCAAAAAGGTACTGTTTTAATATAATATAGCCAAAAACAAGAGAAATTATAACAATTAAAAAAATAAATGCAAAAAATAAAATGACTTTAATTGGTTCAAAAGGTAAATAAAAGCCTATGACTACTTCCATAAGTGAAGATGAAAGAGGATAAAAATAAAAAGAGTGATATCTAATTTTAGGTTCTCGATTTTTGATATAAAAATTGAAGTCATCAGGTAATGTATAAAATTCCTTTGGTAGATTTTCAAGTATGGCATAATATTGGTTATCATCTTCATCTAAGAGAACAGAGAAAATTGCTGGTTTAGCATTTTTAAGTATCAATTTATAACTTTTTAAAAACAACAAACCTTTGTTTTCTTTTTTTTGAACATTATTACTATAATTTACTTTTGCTCTATCTATATCAATAGTCTTTTGGCCCATTATCTTAGCATATTCCTCTTTATTTACCTTAACTACCTTAAAATGATACTTTGAAAACTTTGAGAGGTCTATTTTATCATTGTCTGAGGGGAAATAGATAGAAATTAAAAGATTTTCATTTATTGGGATTGCTGAGCTTGAATATAAAAGCATTTTATTCAGTATCATTTCATCATACTTTTTCCCAAAATCCTTCAAAAGATTTATCTTAACAATTTTTTTATCTTTAATATTTTCCAATTTTACTTTTTTAAAATAGAATTTTAGTGAATAAAAGAATCTATCGGTTTTTTTTACTAACTTATTTAAATTAAACTTTATAAAATCAACAAGTTTGATAATTAGATTTGTTTTAAAATTTATTACACTTTTTATTTTATCTAAAGTATTAGATATATAATTACAACTTACCATTTCAATAAAAAAAATAATCAATATCAACAAAAAGATTATTTGATATTTTTTTCTTCCCATATCTTTTTTTTTCGGTATTTTTTAGTTTTCATTTATTATAAAATAAGCTTAATCAATAAATTTATCTATAAGTAGTGAAATTTCATATAAGTTATATTTTTATAAGAAAAAGCTAAGATTCAAAATTTAAATTACAGTAAATAAATAAAGAAAAAAAATCAAAACTTAATTAAGTAAAAAAAAATAATTAATTAAAAAACTGCAAAATAATTGTAAAATAATTATAAAAGATTATTGACATATTTCAATATATGTACAAAAATTATTTTAGATTATCAATGATTATTAAGTAGGAGGATTAAATGGAAGGTGCTTCTTTTGGCTGGTTATCACTTCTTCCAGCTGTTATCGCCATAACACTTTGTATCGTAACAAGAAATGTTATTCCATCTTTATTGTTAGGTATCTTTTCTGGTGTTTTCATTATCAATGGTTATAATCCCATAACTGCTCTTGTTGATACAGCATCAAAATATGTTGTAGGGAAAGGTGTTGCAGATAGCTGGAATGCTGGACTTTTAGTTTTTTGCCTTATCATTGGTGGTATGGTAGGAGTCATGAACAAATCCGGTGGTATGCAAGCTGTAGCTTACCAGATTGCTAAAAAAGCTAAAAGTAAGGTCTCTGCTCAAGTTGC
The DNA here is from genome assembly GCA_012797605.1 of Spirochaetales bacterium. Taxonomy (GTDB): domain Bacteria; phylum Spirochaetota; class JAAYUW01; order JAAYUW01; family JAAYUW01; genus Exilispira. The sequence goes on from JAAZOT010000003.1 coordinate 4,299, forward strand.
AGCATCAACTTTAGGTATACTTGTCTTTATTGATGACTATGCAAGCTGTTTGATTACTGGTAACACAATGAGACCAATAACCGATGCTCAAAAAATTTCAAGAGAAAAACTATCTTTTATAGTTGATGCAACGGCTGCTGCCGTCTCCTCAGTTATTCCAGTCTCAACATGGATTGCGATGGAACTTGGATTAATTCAAGAAGGATTGGAAGGTGTTGGAATTAAAGCA
>JAAZOT010000084.1 GCA_012797605.1 Spirochaetales bacterium
CGCCAGTTCCCTTACTGGTGGGGCTGGGGTTTAATACCCTAGCCTACTATCTATTTTTTTAGTTTTAGAGAAAAGAAAAAGTGGTTACAGGGATGTAGATCACGGATTCTTCTTTGGTTATTCTCCTTTTTGTATTTGATATCACTATACCATATTTCGAACCATATTTTTTCATTGCCCTTTTTATCTGTTTTGTATCCTTTTTTCCTATTCCCACTTCAATGGGAATTACTTCTCCTTCAATACCACTTAGTAGAAAATCAACACCTCCACTATCAGGAGAAAAAAATATTCCATAGGGCATGTGCATTGTTTTTTGACTCCTGAAAAGGTAGGAAGCAACCATATTTTCTGCAAGAACCCCTAGATATTCCCGACTTTTCGGATTATATTTACCTAATTCGTGGAGTATGCTCACTTTTATTGATGGAGATAAAAAATAATACTTCCAGGCTTTCCTTATTGACTTACCTGCGCTTTTTGAGTATGGCTCTACATGGAATATGAGGTGGGTCTTTTCGAGGATATATAGTATGTCGTTTACAGTGGAGGAGGAGATTTCAAGATTTTTTGCTAATTTACTTTCTGATAATTCTCCTGGTTTTTGTAGTGCTAGAAACTTTAAAATTTTAAGGATAGAGCTTCTTGTGCCGGATCTAAAAGACCTAAAATGAGATACATCTTTTTCAATTACCCGATCTAACATTTGGGCTGTCTGTTTACAAGTCTCTTTATTTTCTAGGTTTATTCCATAAGGAAATCCGCCACAACACAGATAATTTTTCCATTCCTTTTCAATTGGTTTTTCAATTTTTAACAATTTTCTTGTAAGATCGACTTCTTTTCTGTAAGCTACATCTACTTCACCATTGAAGATGAGTTCCCTAATGCTTGTGGACATACCTTTGGGTGGATATATTCCGTATTTTAAAATTAAATATTCACTGAAGCTCAGTGGAAAAATAGGTTCCTTTTTTGTTCTACGTACAGCATCAACATTTATTTCAAAATCTAACGCTGATGAACCTGTAAATATCATGAAAATTTTATAACTTTGGTCATAAAATATTTTACCTGAAAGTGACCAGTTTTTATCATATTGGGCCTCATCTATTAAGATAAACAGATTTTTATCCAGAGTAACAGGTGTTTTATCATGAATTTCACTGATAAAAGAGTCTATAACCTCGCTAATCCTACCATCTAAATAATCTTTTAGATGATCTGTAGTAAAATAGAGAATGTCATCGCTTTTAATTTCTTTTTCATGGTTTAAATAATCATACAACTGAAAAAGAAGGGTTGTTTTTCCAACCCCCCGTAGCCCAGGCATTATAATAAATCGTTCTTCGCTAGTGCCATCTAAAAATTTATCAATATATTTTTTAAGCTTAAAAAATGCACTTCTACGTTTAAGCTTGGTTTCTCTTTTGTAAATTTTATTTTTGGCGGATATTGGGCCTTCGTCTAGCCTTACCTGTATGTAATCTAAAAGATCTTCTTTACTGGGACTCATGATTTTACTTTCACTCTAATTTATGAGTAACCTTATATAAGTACTTGCTCGATTTTTCGAGTAATAGTTTATAAGTACTTGCTCGATTTTTCGAGTAAAAATGGTACAAAATTTTTATTCTTCGTTATAGTACAGTTTAGCGAAGTAAAATAATTTTAATTACCCCAATGAAAATTACGATTTCAAAAAAAATGGTAATATTCTACAGTTACCAGTCCATAAATTGATATAATAAAATTGACAGATATATTAATAGTTACTTTTAGGCATTCGGATTATTCGGCTTTTGTAACTTATTTGATGTTAAAAAGATGGATAATAGTTAAATAGGGGGTATTTTTTGTCTTCGATTAAAATTCTTTCTGCTACACTTTTACTCATCATGCTACTTCTAAGTTTTTCACCAATAACTGCTCAAAATTCTTCTGTAGGAAATTCAAACGTTGTAAACGGTAATTTAGTAAATTCTGGGGTGA
>JAAZOT010000085.1 GCA_012797605.1 Spirochaetales bacterium
CCACCGTTTCCTGCTGTATTACTGGTTAAGGTGGAGTTGCTTATGTTTAGTGTGCCTGTGTTGTATACGGCTCCTCCGTTACCACCATTATCCCCATTATCACTGGCTCCTCCATCTGCACCGTTTCCTGCGTTGTTGCCCGTTAGAGTACAGTTTATCAGGTATACTGTGCCTTCATTGTAGATTCCTGCCCCGTCAAGGTTGTTGGGGCCGGGACCGCCTGGGGTTTTTCCATGAGTGATGATTATATTGTAAAAATAGACTGTAACTCCTGATGTGACATAGATTACTCTGCCGTTGTTGCTTCCGTCAATGGTGGCGTGTCCGTTGTTAAATACATTGAAAGTTAGATTTTTGTTGATTATGAGGTGTTCGTAGAAGGTTGCTCCATTTTCGAGCATTATGGTGTCGCCATTTAAAGCATCGTTGATAGCGTCTGCAATGCTTGAATACTGGTATCCTGCAGGATGTCCTCCCCTAGCTACAGGAACGCCCCCTTTATAAATTTGGGGATCCGGAATTGTCTGCTTTTCAGAATTTGACTTTGAGGATTGATTATTTTCTAGAGAGTTATATGTATCATTGTTTTGCGTAAATCCAGTTGCGTCCACTGCCAAATTATCCGTCCCAAGTTCCATCTGAGAGGAGTCTCCCGGGATAGCTGAAACTGGACTCATACTCATTATAAAAATAATAGCTAAACAGATTAAAATTAAAGGAAAAAATAGTAGAATTAATGCTTAATTTTAAATTAGTCAATCTTCACCCTCCATTTAAAGTCTTAAAGTGTTATAAGAATTTTCACATCACATTAAATCAATTAGTACTTTATGTGAATTCTAGCACGTTTAAAAAGTATAATTGTAGGCTTTTAGTGTAGAATCACTTTTATATAAAGAAATTAGACATTTCATGTGAAAAATTCACTCATTACTATTATTTAAGCTTTGCTAACTTAGAGCCATTAAAATAAGATGAAAGAGTAGAGATATATGTCAGGGGGAATCCACTATGAAAGATATTAAGATACATGAAATCCTACAAGCATTCGGCGAAGTAACATTCAATAGAGGAATGGATTATTTCGAGAATGGATACGTGGAAATGGGAGTTAAAAAGGGAAATAAACTTGTAGGGACCGTTCACGGTGCAGCACCTGCTCCCTATAAAGTGAGGGTTGAAATCACAGACGAAATTTATTCTAAATGCACTTGCCCGGTGGGAAGGATGTGTAAACATGGTGTGGCGTTGACTCTTCAATGGGTGAACAAGAAGAGTACATTTTCAGATGCCGATCATATTATCGCTTCACTGAAGGAAAAAGACAAAAAAGAACTGTTGAATATCGTAAATCTGATGGTGGAAGAAGATCCTTTCTTAGCATCGAAGTTAATGAGTTCTCGAGAACTCAGTGAGAGTAAAGTTAACCTGGAGGCCATTTCCAGAAGAATTAATTATTCAACACATGGATTCATCGATTACTACGAAGTATCAGGGGTGGTTAATGAATTGGAGGACGTGAAGAAAATAGCGGATAATCTCAAAGCAGGTGAATATTTCAAAGAAGCATCTGAAATTTACCTTTTGATGATTGAAAAGGGAGCAGATATTTATGGAAACACTGATGACTCCTCTGGACTACTGGGTGATGTTGTAATGGAATGTGTCGAGGATTTCTGCAATTGCATGGAAGGTGCCCGTGCAGAAGAAAAACTGGATCTTATACCTAGATTAATAAAAATAGTAGAGAATGAGAATTATGGTTTGGATACCGATGATATGCTCTTTGCTGTAGCTTCCCAAGACAACATGCACCTCATTGAAGAAGAATTACTAACGAGGATCCCTCAAAGCGGTGATCGGCGCTCAGAATATCAGAGAGAAAAACTTGTTAACCTGTTGTTTTACTTGTACCAAGGTCTCAATTTACATGCAGATGCATTAAAAGTGATTGTAACCTTGGGATTTAAGAATAAAAATGATTATTTGAGGATTGCAAATGCTTTAATGGATGAAGACCGGAAAAAGGAGGCTTTTGGATATGTAAAAGAAGGAGTGCGACTTAAAGAAAAAGGAGATTATGCACTTGATGAACTGTATTTCAAGTTCCTAAAACAACTTCCATTAGAGAAATGGGTAGATGTGAAAGAAGACGAAGTTATGGAAATCGCCTTGAGATTATTGGATTCTCGTTTCGATACTAAAGTATTTCCTCTAATAAAAATTGTATTTATGAAATTGGGAAGATATAATGAGCTTATTCAGGCAATAAAATCTGAATGTCGGGTTGAAGTTGCAATACCCTTACTTTTACATGATGATCATGTTGAAGACGCTATAGAACGTGCTCTTACATCTAGTTCTCTACCTTCATCTCTATTAATAAAAGTTGCTATGGCTGCTCGGAAGAAGGGAAAAACGGCAGATGCTGTGAATTTAACATTAGAAGCCCTCAAAGATAGATGGCCGATAAAAATCAGTGAGAACTTCATTGAATTAACAAAATTGCTGGTGGAGACTTCAGACAATAAAAAACTGGAAGAAGCTATAGATCAGGTGAGAAACGTTTCCGCTGCTAAAGTATTGGCCAATGCCCTTCTTACAAGAGATCAGGAGTATACTATGAGGTTGCTTGAAAGGCTGCTTAAAGATTTGGATTTAGATGAAATAAAATGGTATATGAAGAAATTAGATGCAAAATATGCAATTGAGCTCTCTAAATCCTGGATATCATACACTGTGAATCGTTCTCATGTCCACTATGACGATGCAATAGATATTATGGGGATGTTAAAAGAAATAATGAGCAAAGCAAAATATAGAATGTATATTCAGGATTTCGTTACCGCTAATAAGGGTAAAAAGAAATTGCTGAATAAAATGGAAGGAATTGATTTGATCTGAGAATTGATTTTTTTATTATCAATTTAACTCATTTTGTTAGTCAAAGCTCGGAGATTTATGTTTAATAAAAATCTATGATCACAAAATTTCAATCTCAAAATCTGATTTAAATTTAAGAAAAATTGCTTGTTTAATTATTTTTCTACGCGTTTAATATCTGGAAATATGTCAAAATGTTTATAAACGTGTATATTTCAGTGGAATTAGTTTCTTTCATACCTATGTATGCTATTGCATCGTTAAACCCTAATTTGTTCTCTCTGTACTTTTCCACAATTTGATGAGCGTTCAACATGTCCAGATGAGTAATTTCCACCACTCATATTGAAGGATTGTCTAAAAGAAATTTTTGAACTCTGATTGATGATTCATGACCTAATGAGGATTTAACTATACTAGAGGTTTCATTTATTTGTGTTGTAGTAATGTAAACAGTTTTCTCATCGTTAATCAGTCTTTCAATGATTTTTACAGAGTTATCTATATTCTCAAGAGTCTTAGGGGAAACATTTTTTCCTTTACTCAAAGAATATACTATTACATTTGCATCTATGAATCTAAGTTTCATAAGTCAATCCCTTTCTTTTTTAAGCTTTTACGGATTAACTCATCTCTTATATCATGCCAATCATCACTCGTACTTTCTATTTCAATACTCCCAAATAAATCGCTTATATCCTCAGCTTTATAGGGTTTGATTATTATTTCATTTTCTGTAATTTCTAATTTAACAGTTCGGTCTTTTATATGCTCTTTTAACCATTTTCTAGGTATAACTAATCTTCCTTGATTATCGATTGTTTTTATTTTCTTCTTTTTTTATTGAGGAGGTGAAATTGGTCTTTGCCTCTTTGTGTTCTTATAGGTATATTAATATTTCTTACCTAATAATTGATCATACCTGGGATAGAAAAAGTGACTTTTATTGAGCAATCTAGTGGAATTGCTCAACTTTCTGAGTATGGCTTATAAAGGTTGGTCAGGTTTGTGAGTGTGCGATTATAAAACCTGTTAGGTGTAGTGGAATTCAAGGCTTGATATTTAAAATTAGTTATTCCAAATTCCAAAATGTCCGATTTTGATTTTCATTGATTTAAACTTCGATCCAGGCGTCAAACAAATTTTTGCATTGTTTATGTTTTGTCCCGCTCCTCTTTTATTCCATTCTCTCCCAACTAAAGGCTCTAAATCTCCCTTGATATTCTTTATATTTGAATTTTTTTCTACGTGCGCTAAAGCTGAAAATTCATTTGAATTTAAGCTAAGATCCTTTAAATCTACAGAAATGTCAGAACTGTAAAGATTTACATGATCTAACTTAATTTTGGGATCCTGTAATTCAAGCCATCCAAATCCATAGTTCCTCTCTCCACCTGTTTGGATATTTTTTATTGTATCAAACAATGAAAAGCTTTGATCTTTTGTTTCAATGAAAGGTTTATCTTCTGAAAAGTTTACAGAATAATCTCCGATATTTCCTTCTTTTACAAATAAACATCCTGTAAATATTGTTTCTTTTCCATTTGATTTATCTTTTATTAACTCAAATTCATGGAGTGAACTATCTTCTGCTGTTTTTGAAGATTTTTTCAGAGCTGTTGAGATGTAGGAAGTGATAAATTCTTCTTCAAATTTTTCTTTAGTCAATACAATTTTTCCATTCTCCTTACTTCCAAAACCAAATCCTTCAGTAGTGTAATTCGGATAAAAAACAGTTTCTTCCCTTGAAGGATAAAAATAGCTGAAAATTAAGTTTTCTTTAACTAAATCTCCGACTATTCCATAAAGTTCTTTATCATAATTATTCATTAGTTTTCTTGCTAAAATAGCTGTTACAGCACCCCAAATAGTTTTTCCAGGAATGTAATACCTTGTTCTGTTTATTATGCCTAACTTTGAGCCGTATCCAATATGAATTGGTGATTTTGCTTTGAATTTCATTTCGTAACATTTCCACAATTATCTCACCTTAGTTACTCCTAATATTAAAGAATTATTCATTTTTTCAAGGTTTTTGCGTGATATCTAGCGTAAACTAAAGTTTTTTCAATTAAATCTTTGGCTAAAAACATGTCATCAATGTTTTCAGTTATTTTAAGGATATTGTTCATTATACTCTCTTTATTTGCATCTTCTGTTAATCCTGTTTCATTGAGAAGTTTTGCCGTTTCTTCCCTAATATAAGAAGTTATGTTCCCATTTTTAGTTTCTAAAAACAAAATAAAAGCAAACAATCCATCTTCTTGTAGAACACCGAGAGAGTTTTGGATGATTACTTCATCTTCTTTTGATTTAGGAATGATATTCTGCCCATATTCAGCACATAAATAATCAAGATTAACATAATTCATTTTGAATCCTCACTTAATCTTTTCAATCTTCCAAAACCTTTGGTCTGCATTCCACCAATTCCTAAAGTATTAAAATAGTTAAATGATTTCTCAACTTCATTAATTACATCTTCTTTACTTTTTATCGAAGAGTCTACATCAAATTTTCCTGGATCATTTGCAACAAGATCAAACCATAAGATAGTAGCTCTAGGAATAGCTTCATAAGTGAAAAGAGCACCATCTTCAGCTGTTCCTGTTCTGGGATCTATTGATACAGAGGTCCTTACTTCAAGATTTGAATTTACAACGCGACTAAAAAGTTTTTCAGAAATTAAAACGGCCTTATTTTTGATATCGGTTGGTATTTCATTCAAACTACTACTCAAATCGAATTTTTCTTCGTTTTCAAGGTAAAGCCAGCCTAAATTCAATTTTTTACCTTTATCAACCAAATTTGTTCTTATATGCTCATCTGCAACTGAAAATTTATCAATTCCAATATCGCTCAATAATTTAGGTGTTGTTACCCAAACTGGACCAATCATAGAATGCACTGGGAAAAATAAAATTCTGGCATCACTAAACTGCGCCATTCCATGAAGACTTTTCTTTTTTGTTGTAAATCCAAATGTTACACAAACTGGACATATTCCACACGGTTCTACTTTATTTAATTCCTTGCCGACTGCACAAGCCTCATTTATCTCCTTGTTTTCTTGTTCTGCATAATAAACATACGTTCTTGCACTTCCCTCAATACTCGTACCTGGAATTTTCGGTAAATTTGTTCCTGCTTCCCTCACTATTGTATTATCTACTCTCCCCAACCTGTAACCGCCAGTTCCTATGTGAATGGGATCCAGAGACATTACAAAATAGGTTGTGGGTTTATATTCTGCATCACTCATTTTTTCACCTTCAAATCAATCTTCATAATATTCTTATAAAGCTCAATCACATCAAAAAAAGAACCTTCTAATATACATTTTAATAAAAAAGGTTTAATATCATTCCAGTTTTTATCCTCAAAAGACTCTGAAAACTTATTTTCAAGTGCAGAATTCACAAAGCTTTTATAAACATCATTCTCTTTGTTTATCCTCCATTCTTGCCTTTTAATAACAGTTAAACTTTCTAAATCCAGAATGGGCGTCCACGAACCTATTGTTTCAAATATCTTTTTTAGCCTTTCAAATTTAGTTAAATCTCCTAAAATATAAGGTCGTGGTCCATTTGCTCCGATAATGGGCTGTTTACGTTTTTTCCAGCTTCCTGTTCTTTCATTCAAAACTATATCAAATCTTCTTCCATTGGTATCAAGAAATTCAAAATCAAAAAATGATGGGTGTATTCTAACTTTATCTCCTTCTTTAATGGATTCCACGTGTTTTTGAGTAATAATCTCATTATCCATTGCTATTTCAATGATATCTTCATCATTTTCATTGCTTTCTACAAGTAAATAAGGATGATAACAATCTATTTCACAATTACCCAGTTTAGAACTCTTTTTAACTCTGTAATCTTTATTAAAAATTATTTCATTTTCATTGACTTCTTTAACTTCAAAACTTGGAATCTCACTTTTAGCATTAAAAAGGCTGTGTTCATCTTCAAAATTCTTAGTGAACCTTCTGGCACTGTCCAAAATAGAGAATAAAGGAGTATTTTTCTGGAAGTATACTACTCCTACATTTAGAGGTAATTTCCCAAAGACTTTACCAAAAAGCTCCATATACTTCATTTTTATAGCATTAAGGATTTTTAAAGAACTTGAAGCAGGTGCTGAAAATATAAATTGATCTGGTGAAACTGTTATGATCCTGTAAGCTTTAGAAAATTTAATTTTATTAGAAACAATTTTATTAAATATTTTCTGCTCTTTACTTTCTTTATTAATTAGTTTTACATCAAATTTATTCGAATTATGTTTTTCAATGAAAGAATTCAGGTGAGGAGTTATTGATATACACTTTCCATCTTCAAACACCACTTCACCTATCGTTTTATCCTCTTTTACTGATAATTCCACTTTCCAAGCTTTCCCGCTTGAATCATTATGTTTAACTCCTTCAAGAACGTATCTTCTAATTGATGGCACATTTTGACAGATTTCATTCTCTAGATCCTTAAAGAATTCTTCTGTATTGTTCCATACACGCATTAAACGAGATGGAGATGGATTTTTAAATAATTTGTTCTCATCTAAATAACTAAATTCAAAACAATCTTGTATGAACTTATTATCAGTAACAAATATATTTAACGAAGTTTCCTTTTCTATTAAACTATTAATGGATTTCAAAATATTGTCTGTGGAATTTCCTTTTTTTACTGAAAGTTTGTCTAATTTTCCACTTACAATTTTCAAAATAGCTTCTATATTTTCCTCATTTTTTTCAAAATTACCTTCTAATTCTTTCCCTATTAAGCCAGATACGCCCGATATTTTTTTCCCATCCTTCCATTTCAAGTCATGATAATCTTTTTCAGGATTTTTTATAAATGTACTATTAATATAATCTCCATTTAACCAGTTTTCTAAATTGAAATTAAGGATAAATAAGGCGACATTTTCATAATCATTCCCATTCCAAGCAATTTCGTCAATGAAACGTGTTTGAGGGAAAGTTTCTTTTCTGCCTTTTTTTCTTAAAGTTTTACATATATCACAAATTTTTTCAGAATAATCTTCACAGTAAAAACCTTTACCACAAGTACTGCAGATTAACTTCTTTTTATAAAGGTCATTTTTCCATTTATCGGCCCATTTAGGTTCAAAACATGAAGGAACTTGCTTAATTCGGATTTCTGTTTTCAATTGCTGAATTGAATTAGGCATTAAATCAACTAAACTCCCACCTTTCCTTGAGAATAGAATATAAGGAACAGATATGCCCTCTAATCTTTTATTAAAAATTCCATAAACTTCCTTTTTTATCAGATCCTCTTTTTTAAAAGATGCAGGAATTAAAAAATGAACAGATGACGCATCTTCATAAATACAATTTCCTAACACATATTCAACTTCAATTTTAGTTTTAATTGATTTCTTTATTTCATTTAATGTTTCCTTTCTTCCAAGTAAATCTGGAATCTTTTGTGATTGAGATAAGAAATCAAAATAGTCCCATCCAATTGATAAAATCTTAAAATGTTGAGTTTCTTTAATTTCTTTTTTGGATTTAACAATAGGAAAAGTTCCCTCTTCAGATAATATACTCTCAGCAAATAATGTTTTCATTATGCTTGCAGTCATGTAAGAGTGTTCCCATAAAGTTACATCATTTGCAGCTCTTGCTGTCATTCCTAAAGCTTTTTTAAGAGATTCTTTCAGATTTTCAAGGAATTTTTCTCTTTGATTCTGAATATTATCTACATCACAGCCATTTAATAATAAATTTATAATCAAATCATAAACTTTACTTCTTTCATTTTCGTATAATGACAAGTCTATCTCTTTTTCAAATCCAAAAGCATTCGATTGATATGTTGAACAAATGGATTGTTGATCAAAAGCATTTCCCCTATCTTCATCTGAATCAAATTGATCAGAAACCTTTAAAAGTTGTATAAATCCATCAATATGTTTATCTTTATCTTCGTGATGATATTTTAAAAAAAGATGTAAATTAGATTGTTCATTATTATAGGAAACTTTAATGCTTTCCAAAATATCTTTTAGAGTTTGAGCTTTCTTTCCAAGAGATTTAGAAACAAAAAAATTTGGATCACACTCTGATTCATATTTTAGGACATCACCATGATCATAGCCATTATCAGTTTCAAGAGAGTGTCTTTCAACAAAAAGCTTATTTAATTTCCCAATATCATGGATTAAAGCTCCTATTTCTGATAGGAGTATTTTTCGAGAGTGCATTTGTAATGTTTCAATTTGATTTCCACTCATTTTTCATACCCTCAAAAGCTTTATTGAAATCGTTTTTATAATCCTTCCCATTAATTTCAATATCAGTTAGATTAGCAACACCATATCCTGAAGTTGTTTTAGCTCCAAAACCATATTTTGTAAACATATCAATAATAGAATCTATTAAAAAGTTCAAATCTTCCTTTTGCTTTGCATTAATTTTTTCTTCCTTATCAATCAAATCAAAAGGGAAATAAAGTAAATAAAAAGTTCCAGTCGTCTCTGGAGGAACTGTTTCAAAATATATGGGACCCATTGATTTTGTAGGAGTTTTTGTTTCTCTATTATGAGGTGTAATTACATCTAAGGCTACTTGGCGGAAGAAAGTAGGATAAAAAACTAATCTTCCCTTTAGATTGGGATTTTCACCACCATAAATTTCTTTTAGTTTCTTTTTGTATTCGTTCTTTAGTTCTCCAAATTGTTCATCCAAAAATCTATTCATGGTTTCCTTTTCGTTTCCAAAAAGTCTAAGCAATGTAATTCGAGCATTTACCTTTTCTTGATCTTCTTTTCCCAACACACTTTTCATTGCAGAATATTTTAATGCCCCTTTCCAGGAGCTCGGTCTAACTAATGGAACTTTAAAAACTTTATCTTTACAGATAGAGTTATCAACAACATAAAACTCCTCATCATCTTTACTTATGTAAGATTTTTTTAGTTTAAAATTAATTTTAAAGAGATACGAATAATTTAAAGGTTCATTGATTCCTGTAACTTCTGAAATTCCCAAACTTTTTATTAGATCACATTCTTCAGATAAGTTTAGCGATTTAATCCACTCTTTATGTTTACTTCTAGCATTTTCTGATTTTTTACCCAATTTTAGAAGTTTTGCTCTTACAAAAGTTTTGGGAACATTGTTTTCTAAGTTCCTGAAATTAATTTCATGCTTTTGATCCCAAAACTCGCCATAAAAGTCATGACTCATTCTAAATCCCTCATAATAATTTTTCCAACCTTAAAATCCATATATTCACCCAATTCTATTCTTAACATTCCTTTTAATTTATTGAGTTCCTCTTTATTTCTAACATATCCAAAAATGAATGCTTCAATGTTTTCAAACGATTTATCAAACGAAAATATCTTCTTGCTTACACCCTGTTTTCCTCTAAGAAAATTAAGAAATTCATCTTTTTCTGTTCCACTTTTAGGAAATGATCTTTTGCCACGTTTTTCAAGTCTTAACAAATTATTCATATGGTCTTTATCAAGATGTTCCCCTTTAATTAACCAGTAAAACCTGAAATCAAACCAATTAAAATTATTATTTTTATTGAGATTTTTTTTGTTCGATTTGAGCCAATCTTTCACATTTTCAATATTTGATTCATTATTCCAGCTTTCCAGTTCTCTATAATTTTTGATCTGTATTAGCCCATATGATGTTCCTTGGTAACTGCCAGGTTTCCTAGTTGTTCTACCACCAATTGCTCCATAATTTTCAATTATCAATAAAGTCTTTTTAAAAAGCCATTTTTGATTATGATCTATGTTTGATAAAGGAAGAATATCCAGATGAAATGTTCTTTTTTCTTTTAAACCAGCTTTTTGTCCACTTTCCCGGAAATCTGTACTGGTTAGCCCATTAATCTGTATTCCAAATCTCCTCTTCCATCCTGTGCATCCAAATAACTGACAAACAGAGCAAATTTGTTCATTTAAAGCTTCTTGAACTGATTTACCCTTTTTTATTGAATTATCAAATTTTTTATGATCCAATTTACATTTTTCATTAGAAGTGGGATCACAAGCATATCCTCCCAAACCTCTCACAAGAGCTTCATGCCACCATCTAAGTGATCCTATGATTCCTGTTTCCTTTAGAGTTTCACATTTTCTATCAACATCTCCTGTCCATAAAGGAGTTAATGTCCTTATTTTAACTTCCATTCCATCATCCCACTAAATGTTCTCAATCAATTATCGTGAGCATTTAGACTAACAAATTCCCATATAATAAAATCAAATAATATAATCAAATAAAAGTATCTTCTTCCTCCTCCAACACCAAACCTAACTTCTTATCATAAAATGCGTCTACGAAATATGTCTTTCCATCTAACTCTACGTTATCATTCCTTTCAAACTTTTTAAACTGCCCAATGCTGATAGAAAGGAAATAACTCATTGCTTCATAATATCTGCCTTCTTCTATTTCATCCAGATAATCAAGCTTGTATTTGTAAGGAACTACCTCATAAGATTGGAAAAGAGAATAAAATTCCATTTCACTATCACTATCATTTATAAAAGGGACAATATGCTGATTGAAGGACTCAAAATGCTTTTGTACACTATCAAATTTTTCTTTATCTTTCCCAACATATCCTTCTGAATAGATATCATCTACAAGTTTCTGAATAATGTCTTCTTTTAAAATATCAACATTTTCAAGACTTTGCACAGTTTTTTGAACTATTTCAGGATTATAAATATATTTATCCTTCTCAGAGCCTTCAGAAAAAATATTTACAAGCGCAAGTTGATCTTTATCCCATCCTTTTCTATTTACTCTACCAAATCGTTGAATTAGGGCATCAATAGGTGCGGGTTCTGAATATAACACATCATAATCTATATCAAGTGATACTTCAATAGCTTGTGTTCCAACTAATAAATCAAGTTTATCCAAAGATTTTTCAATTTTTTCCCGGTCTCGAAGCATAAATCTACTATGTAGAAGTCCGCTATTTTCTATATCTTCCGATAATTCTTCAAAGACTTCTTGAGCCCTTAAAACTGTATTACATACTACAAGAACTCGTTTTCCTTTGTTTAAATCACCGTTTATTGCGTCAAAATTATCCAGTATATTCCCCTGAATAACATTTACTTCATGTCTTGTAAACTTCTCAAGCTCGTCTTTATCCATTTTTATTTCAGCTGAAATACCTAGATTATCTTTAAATAGATTCTTAATAAATGTTGGAAGTGTGGCAGACATAATCAACATTTCTGCGTTATAATTGTTTTTTAAGATTTTGAGAATTTCTAGAATTAAGGAAGTTGTATGTGCATCGTAGGCATGAATCTCATCCAAAATAAATAATCCATTGGTCATCTCTGAAAGTTGCATTTCAAAGCCTCTAGTTCCAAAGAATGCTTTAAGTATCTGGAATGGCGTGAGAATTTTATAGGGTCTATAAATTTTTTTTGATAATCCTTTTATCTCTCTGATTTTATTTTTTGTAATGTCATAATCATCTATATCATCTGACAATGCTTTGTAAAGAAAATAAGATGCTTTACCATGTAATAAACCCACTAGATCCTTATTTCCAAAGTTTTTTTGAAGTCTTTTATACATCGCGTTAATGCTTGCAGTGTAAGGCAATAAATAAAAGACTCTTTTTGATTTGGTAGGATTCTGGTTGGTATCACTCCAGAAAAGAGATGCTTCAGTTTTACCACTTCCTGTTGGAGACGTAAGAAAGGCACTGCCTCGAGTATTTAATGCATCTTCTTGTACTTTTCGCAGCTCAGGAAAATTATATATGGATTTCATATCAGGAATAGCCTTTAAAATTTCGTATTTCGAACCAGAAGACAGATGATCACAGGCATTTACAAAACCCTTTAAAAAAATCCCATATTTCCCATGTAATGTTGAATATTCCTCGTCCTCCCATTCAATATAATAAGGAAGAACTGCATCTTTATATACATCCTGCAATTCGTCCATCGAAGAGATTATATTAAAATTGTCTAATTCATAGCCTAAATACTTTTTACTCCACCTCCCAATAAGCTCAAAATAATTTAAAAGCTCCTTAAAATTAGGTTCTAGTTCAGTTAGTTTCTTTTTATATAATTTTTTACCATTGTGACTGGGAAATGTATTATAACGTTCTCTGAGCTTATTTATATCTTTATGGTGGGTAATTATGGCAATTCCGACAGCTTTTTTATATGGATCATCATAATTTAGAGCAGATATAAATCCAGCGGATAATATCTCATGGCGATATTTCCACCTTAATTTATGTGTTTCATCCTTGAGCATCTCCTGAAAGCCAGTTGCTCCCTTACCAAAATCATGGAAAAAAATCGAATAAAAAAGATGTTCCCAAAAATCATCAACTCCGCATAGCTCTGGAACATTGTTGTAAGCCTCTTTAATGCTTTTAAAAACTTTCAATCCATTTTCTGTATGTTCCAGTAGAGTTTCATCTGGTTTAGCTAAAAGTGTCATTTTTAAATCCTACTTGTGGAACCAAACACCCCAATTTTTTTCCCCATCATAGTGACATTCGTCTGAGTAGATGAAGAACTGGTTCATTAAAATAAAAGGTTTTGTACCCACTGCTTTACGTGGAATGGTATCAGTAAAATGAGTTGGCAATGCCTGAATCGTGCCAAAAGCCCCTTTTAAACCAAAAGGTAGGATGGTCTTTCCAAGTTTTACATTTGTCTCCTTCTCCAGTTCCACTTCTTTAATTTCGCTTATGGTCACAAGATCCGTAGAACGTCCCAAAAGAAGAGGGTAATGAGGTCTTTTAAAGTAATCCAGATAGTCCAGATCGTCTACATATAAATACATCTCTGGATTCACTAAAAATTCTCTTTTAATAACATTAGATTTGCCCTGTAAGCCTGACAATTCGTATATGGTTTCCAAATCAACTGCCCTTCCCTGGTGGCCAAACACATAACCTACAGTCAAATCTCTTGGAGTGACTAAATCTCCCTTAGCAGCAGATATGATACCATAAATTGTGCTTAATGGTGGCACTGGTAAAGTAGGTTGAAAACCACTGATAAAAGCAGGGTACCTGAAAGAGGTTACCCAACCTTCAATCAGGATCCTTAAGGCTTTCATTGTTTGATCAGCTCAGGTATTTTATTTGAAAATTGATCTACTGTTTCTTTGATTGTTCCTGATTTAATTTTCCCATTATCATCTGTTAGTTTTGTAATATCTGCTTCTAAATCATCCATGAACCCTTTTCTACGTCCAATGTATACATCAGTTAATAAAATATCCTTGTATTCATTTAAAACTTCTTCAAGAGCATCGACATCAATTATTGCTTCTCCCTCAACTTCTTTGGCTATGTTCATGAAGATGTGGTTTCCACCATCGACCGCTGCCAGAATCAGGAATTTTGGAGAAACATCGGTTAAATGAGATGTTAGCTTAGCGCCGCCTTGAAGATGTGGAAGTGCATTAATTACATCCTGGGCTCTTTTAATTCTTACATCATCAGGCATTGTCCATTTCCCACTTTCCTCATCTTTAATTAGACTTTTTTCTTCAGCTATTTCTTCAAGATCTGGATACATGTTTTTATACCCCGTCTTCTCCTCAGCATAGAAAACACCTAGACTATCCAGATCAATAGAGAAGATGCCCTTTAAAACTGTAGAATAAAATTCATGTTCGTATGGTACTGGATCTCCTTCATGGCGGGCCATGACACCAAAATCTTGAGTTGGAGATTGTCCGATTACAGATATCAGTGGGGAAGTTTTTAATGGCGAAATTCTAGTTACAGTACCTCCCTCTTTCGCTTTCAAAGCCCTCATATAACCGAAAACGTCATCATCATCGTATTCTATGGGATTAGCATGAGTAAATGCTATTTTTTTCTCCCTTACTATTGGTGAAAGGTTCCATTTACATTTTTTCTCAAGTGTGTCCCTCCACCAGTACCTTAGGGCCTGTCCAGAAACATATGGATAGACCTTTCTACCTCTTCTAATTTGTTTGACTCTAACAATATTTTCCGTTCTATCTCCAGCGTCTGCACCAGCATTGTTCAGTGCTGAGTGTGGTGCATCTACCAGCATAAATCCCACTACTGTTTTAGACATTTTCTGCCTCCATTTCCTCTTCTTCAACTACTAATTCTTCTGAAATTCCTTGCTGGACTATCCAGTCATGTAAAACTTCATAAATTCTGAAGAGTATCAAATCCTGAGTTTCCCGCCAGGTTAAATTTCCTTCCGGGAATAAATAATTTACATAATCGTCGAAGGAAAATAGAGGTTCTTCAGCTCCATTTCCAATCCTCTTTTTTATGATTTTCCTAAGAAGATTGGTATAATTTCTATAATTGCTAGCTGTTTCCAGTTTATTCAAAGTTTTAATATCCTCAGAAGCTTTAATATACTCCGAAAGCTTATCTGCAACTTCTCTTATAGTTTCTACTCTTTTTTCATCCATATTCCTTACCTCCTCAAGGTAATTACTTAGAAGGTTCCATCCTCCAATGGCTTCTTTGTTTTTCCTATCAATAAAAAATCCAATAATGGATTTACCTTCCAAAAGATTGTTATAAACTGTATTTGGGTTGTTTTTGTATCCTTTTTCTTCTTTTACTGCTTCCCAATCGACATATCTATAACCTCTCCTGACAATTCTCATCCAATCATCATAATTTTCATGTCTTTTAATATCCGTTAAAAAGCTGAATACTACTGCTGGAAAATAATAGACGTCCAGATTTGCTCCTTGATTGAAATTTTTGAAGCGATAAAATGTAATAGAAACTTGCTTCTCAGATAATCCCCTAATTCCCATTTCGTCGATTATAGATCCTACGATGTGGAAAAATGCATTTTTTACATTTTTATATCCCTCATTAAAGGGACCTTCAACATTTGCCGCTGAGAATTGGACCTTCAAGTTTTTAATAGCCTTTTTGGACCATATTCTCATTAATGTTTCAGAATCAGAATGCATTAATAAAAGGTCTCCACATTTATACATTATTAAAGGTGAAAACTGAACTGCAAATGCACAAGCAGGACAGTAATCTGCACCATCTGTGCCGAATGAAAAAAAGTTTTGGCATTTTCCGGATCCGGTTAAAGGTATTTCTGATTTGTAATATCTCTTTTTGGAATTCCTTCTCCCGCAAGATATACATGAACCCGAACTCCTCAAGGGTTCAATTTCTTCGATTAATTCATTATAATAGATCAATGCTTTACTTTTCCGTTCAGAAAGAGGTTTTTTGAAGTCTCCAGGGTTTGAGACTTTACCGTTAGGGAAAACCATCCCATGGAGTATTGAACTGTACCACTTTTTATGTGAATAGACTGTATCAAATACATCCTCTGCAACCATTTTGAGATCTTCTATATCCAATTCTTTTGGTTTTTTACCAATCCACTGGCTAATCGCCCAAATCCCCGCATCGACAAATGGATTACCAGTGAATTCATAAATTATTTCACTCATATTCGACCTCCCTTAATTCAATCAGATTCCAATTTATTCATTTTATTTTCTAATTTAAATCTTATTTTGAATCGTGTCAACCATCCCAAACCCCATACTATTCCTCTCACCTAAACCACTCATAGGCAAATTCAACAAGACGAGGATCAGCTTCCATCTCAAATTCCATCATATACCCGCGGTGGAAATCTCCTTTTATTTCAATTCTGCGTCTTTTAGCTGTTTTCATATTGGGTTTTATCCTTACCCATCTATCACCGTCATAATCTCCGTAAAATGAAGTATATTTGTTCACTAAATTTTTCTGAACGCTTTCATAGAATCGTTCATCTCCAGGCCCTAAATCCCATATCTTAAGTTTTCCATCAATTTCTCTTTTTATGCTGGCTGATACGGGGGACATGGTTTTTAGTTTCATGTTTTCCTTGAATGAGGGACTTTTTAGAAGCTCGATTTGTTCAACTAACAATTTTTTCCCTTTGAAATCCACTTCAGTACTTTCTAGATGGCCCTCCACCAGACTTTTAATCAACTGTTCATTGGGAGATGAAATATAAAAGTAAAGTTTTCCATCCTTAGAAATGATGCCCTTTTTAGTACGTTTCCAATCGGAAAAATAGATCTGAGAAAAAGTGAAAAACTTAAAATCCTTAGAAAAATGTAGTTTAGCTGCTAAGTCAAGGTCAGCTATCTTACGATATATAATAGCAGAAAAAATGTGGTTGTAATTATAAGAAATTAGATAATTACGGTTTGATGATGATAGATTTATTTTTAGTCTCATTTTGACTCCCTAGCTTAATTTTTTTAGGGATTATTTATCTCATCTATGGAGTAATGGATTTGTTATTCTATATAACCTTTATCAATTGATAACATAATTTATTTCAAATACCCA
>JAAZOT010000086.1 GCA_012797605.1 Spirochaetales bacterium
CCCTTGGCGGAAAGATTACATTTAATAACTTAAATATAGACTCAAAACAACCAGATGCCGCTATTCTTGAAGTGTTAAAGATGGTTGGAGCTGAAATTTTAATAGATAAGAATATAACCATAAAGAGAAATGAACTAAAAGGATTTGATTTTGATATTTCAAACTGTCCAGATCTTTTCCCCTCTATATCTATCTTAGCATCTTTTTGTGAAGGCAAATCAAGGATTTATGGGATAAAAAGGCTGAAGTATAAAGAATCAGATAGATTAAATTCTGTGGTTGAAAATTTTGCTAAAGCAAAAATCAAATTCGAAGTAGAAAAAGACTATTTCACCATATATGGAAATCCAAATTATATTGGAAAAAAAGCAGATGATGAAATTATAACTTTATCCTCTTTCTCTGATCATAGGATTTTCATGGCTTTCTCCATATTTGGCTGCTTTTTTAACAAAAATATTGAAATAGTAGATAATTTTTCATATAAAAAGTCCTACGAAAATTTTTTAAATGATTTTATATCTTTAGGTGGTAAAATAGAGGAAAGAGATGAATAGTATTGGAAGAATCTTTAAGCTTACCTTATTTGGTGAATCTCATGGCGAATTTATTGGAATATCAATAGATGGAGTTAAACCAGGAATAGATTTATCTATCGAAGATTTTACAAATGATTTAGCATTAAGAAGACCAAATAATGAGTGGACTACTAAAAGAAAGGAAGAAGATGAAGTCAAAATAATATCTGGTCTATTTAAAGGTAAAACAACTGGAGCTGCTCTTACCATATTAATAAAGAATAAGGATTTAAACTCATCATTCTATGAAGAAAATCAAAATATCCCAAGACCATCTCATGTCGACTTTGTCTCAAAAATAAAGTATAAAGGTTTCAACGATTATAGAGGTGGAGGTATATTTTCGGGTAGACTTACCGCTGCCTTGGTTGCTGCTGGAGTTGTCGCGAAAAAAATTATTAAAAGTATCTATCCCAAATTAACAATAGAATCAAAAGTAATAGAGGTAGGTGGCCTTCCTTACCCATCAGATGAAGCTTTAAATCTACTAAATAAAACTTATGAAGAAGGCGACTCTTTGGGAGGCATCATAAAAACAGAAATCAAAAATTGCCCTGCTGGATTGGGGGAACCTTTTTTCGATAGCTTTGAATCAAATCTTTCTCATCTTCTTTTTTCAATACCAGGACTTAAGGCTATTTCATTTGGTATGGGAATAGAATCTGTTAAATTAAAAGGTTCTGATTTTAACGATATTTATATCGATAAAGAAGGAAATACCTTAACAAACAACTGTGGTGGGATAAATGGTGGATTAACAAACGGTAATGAAATCTATTTTACCTGTTACTTTCGTCCAGCTTCAAGCATCAAAAAAAGTCAAAAGACCATAAATCTAACTAATGGTAAAAAAGCTGAAATTTCTTTTTCAGGAAGATCTGACTTATGCTACCCTTTAAGAACTCCTGTCATAATCTGCGCTTGCTCATCAATAGTTTTCCTAGATTTTATATATATAAATAGTGCCATTTATTTTTAATTTTTTTATATTTTTATTTTTTATAAAAAAAATGCGAAAGGTAAAACCTTCCGCATTTTTTTAATATTCATTTAATCACCTTAAAATTTAGTAAACTTCAATACTGTAGATTGTAACATCCCATGTCCAACCATGGCTTACGATCTTTATCATCTCAATTTGCTGACCAGAAGGTATTGAATAGCCATTTAAAGTTGTTGTTGGCATATCAAATGTTTCTGTATATATTGTACCTGTAAATAAATTGCCTTTCCCATATCCTCCTGAAGCACTATAATACAAATTTGTAAATGCAGCAATCAAATAATCTAGTGCATTCATGGAAATACTTATCTTAAC
>JAAZOT010000087.1 GCA_012797605.1 Spirochaetales bacterium
AGCTAAAGATTTAGCAAATGAATTAAAATTTGTGACAAATCCTAAAAAATCTGCTAGTTATTTTAAATCAGAATATAAGGAAATTGGAAAAACTGATTTTGAAAAAATTCTAAGAACTACTAGTTTTACCAAAATATGTCCCATTTTTTATTCTGAAGAAGTTTCTTTTACTAAGGAAGAATTCCTTTTAAAATCAATTAAAGCCCTTCAAAATATTCTTAAAAGAAGTGAAAAAAGGAATCAAGTTGAAATTATATTTTTCATTAAATTATTGAGAGAATATTTATCGCAATTTGATATTAAAATGAGTTATGAAGATTTAGAAATATTTTATGGGACAAACGCATGGAAATTAGGTTTTCGCCACACACCATCCCGAGATCCTGACAAATTTGTAGTATTGTACAATCAAAATGGGAGAAAAAATAATCTTAGTTACATAAGCCTAGAATAGGGGGATTAAAATGAACTACGAAGATACAATCACGGCCCTGAAAAGTGGTACTGTACCCGCAAAAGATGCTAGTGAATTATGCATAGGAAGAGAGAAAGAAATAGAAGAGTTCAAGTATTTGTTGAAAAAAACAGGTGAAGGTAAATCAATTACCAAATTCATCAACGGTGAATATGGTTCCGGAAAGTCTTTTTTCTTGAAATTACTTGAAGAGAATGCTTTAGAAGATAATTATGTTGTCTCAAAAGTGACTTTAAGTCGAGATGTACCTTTCAATAAGTTTGAAATAGTATATAGAAATATTGTTAAATCTTTAAGGTGTAAAACTGGTACTTCACTTGAACATATCATCGAAAAATGGATTACACATTTAAAAATGATGGTTTTTGAACAAACTGATGATCCTATAAAACAGAATTTAATAATTCGAGAGAATATGCATTCTGAATTAGAAAGTGCTCGTAAACATTCTAATCCATTTGTAGTTGCAATTGAAAATTATTATAATGCTATGAATACTGGAGATTATGAAACTGCTAAATACGCTCAATCATGGTTAGGAGGAGACTCAAATATTCCTTTCAAATATAAAAATAAGTTTGGAGTTAAAGGAGAGATTGATAAAGAAAACGCTTTTAAATTTTTAAAATCATTATCTGCCTTCATTCAAACCATAGGATATTCAGGATTGGTAATTCTAATTGATGAAGTGGAACATATAATGGACCTTCATTCAAAAAAATTAAGAGATACCGCATACGATTATATTCGTTTTATTTATGATGAATGTACTTTAAACAATTTTGAATATACTTTATTTGTTCTAGCGGGAACTCCAGAGTTTTTTGATGACCCTAAAAAAGGAACGCCTTCTTATGAAGCATTAGGAGATAAAGTTACAGGTAGAATACAAAATCCTCTTGAGAACTCTTCATATCAAAATCTTCGAAATCCTATAATGACATTAGAAGGATTTAATAAGGATGAATTGACTAAAATTGCTGAAAAAATTAAAATTATGCATTCAGAAGTATTTGAGTGGGATTCGAATACATTAATCAATCCTAATTTAATTGAGCGAATTGTGACATTACATGAAAGCCATGCCGCTCAGCTTAAAGGAGGAAAAGTATCCCCACGTCAATTTATAAGACCATTTATAAGTGTACTTGACACTGTTCAACAGAATCCTGACGAGTTAAATTCTGATGAAAAAATAATGGCATTATTTGAAGAAAAAGAAATTGAAGAGTTTGAAGATGACTGGTAATGATTCGAATTCACAGCTTCTAAGTAATCGGCTTTCAAGATTTTTATACAATAAACTAGATTGGATAGATTTAAATCCCATACAAAAAAATGCTTTACCAATCATTAAAGAGAGAAATGACACTCTTGTTATAGCCCCAACTGCATCAGGGAAAACTGAAGCCGTATTACTCCCCATCTTTGATGATATTATTACTAATAATCTCGAACCCCTTAGTGTAATCTATGTATCGCCTTTAAAGGCTTTAATCAACGACATGAATGAACGGATAGAAAAATGGTGTGATTATTTTAATTTAGAAGTAACTAAATGGCACGGTGATGTTACACCTACAAAAAAGCATGCATTTCTTAAAAATCCAACTGATTTTTTGTTAATTACTCCTGAGTCTCTAGAAGTTATTTTTATGAATAAGTCCTTTGATGAAAAAACAAGAATCTTTAAGAATGTTAAATACATCATTGTTGACGAAATTCATTATTTTGTAGAATCCGATAGAGGTACCCAACTTAATTCTCTTTTAAACCGTATAAGACATTTTTCACAGCACCCCTTTACAACGGTGGGATTATCAGCTACGGTAGGTAATCCAGAACTTGTTTCAAAGTGGTTAAACCCGGAAAAACCGGCTGAAATTGTAGAAGATCCTTCTAAAAGAGATTTTCAATACAAAGTATTGTGCGGTTCGGAAATCAATATCTGTAAAGTCTTATCTAAATATAGAAATAAAAAAATATTAATTTTCGTTCATTCCAGAAAAGACGCTGAAAGATATTATCACATATTAAAAAGAACTCTAAAACTAAAAAATATATATGTTCATCATTCTTCTATCGACAAAGAACGAAGAGAAGAGAATGAAGAAAAGTTTAAGGATTTTGACGACGGGTTCATGATAAGTACTAGCACTTTAGAATTAGGAATAGATATTGGAAATATCGATATCGTTGTTCAAATTCACCCTCCCCATAATGTTAGTTCTTTTCTGCAGAGGATAGGTAGAAGCAGACGTAAACAGGGATATGATCCAAGAACTATAATTTTCTATGATAATGAAAAATTTACCTATGCAGATATCCTAATTTCCCTGGCAGAAATATCGTTAACTAAAAAAGGCCATATTGAAAATATCGAAATCCCTGAAAAACCTAAAGATATCTATTTTCATCAAATTTTAAGTACTATTTTTGAAAATGGACGAATCAAACAAAAAGATCTATTTAACAACCTTAAAGATAGCTTCGTTTTCTCTAAAATGGATAAAGATGATTTTAAAGCTGTTATTGAAACCATGGAAGATAAAGGCTTTGTTGATTATCGAGATGGTTATTTAAGTTTGGGTTATAATTTCGAGAAAAAATATGGTAAACGAAATTTTCTAGATTTTTACACGGTTTTTTGCCCAAATTATGAATTTAAAGTTAAAGAAGGAGTTAAAAATATTGGTGGGCTTGATTCTGCGTTTGTTATATTATTCCTAAAACAGGGAGAAAGCTTTATTTTAGGTGGTCTACCCTGGAAAGTAACAGAAATAGATCATAAGAGATTTGTTGTCAAAGTCAAAAAGGATGAACAAAAAAAGGGAGATGTACCCAATTGGATCTCTGAAGGAGGAGTTCTAGATTATCTTATTACCCGGAAAATTTACCAAATCCTCTTGGGAGAATATGACAAAGAAATTCTGCAATATTTCGATAACTACGCACAAAAAACTGTTTCAGAATTGGTAGAATCAGCCAGGGGTGCTGGATTTAAAAAGGGTATTATACCTGTTGAATTTAGTTCAAAAGAGCATAAAGTTTATATCTACACTTTTGCTGGGATGAAAGCAAATGCACTCTTATCAACTATTTTTAGCCTCTATTATGACATTCATAGCATAAAAGATACAGCTTATTATTCATCCTTCAAATATAATGGACAATTAAACTTCGAAAATATTATTACAACTACAAATTCAATTGAATCAATATTTAAAGATCCGGAAATCTATAATCTTATCCATGAAAAAACAGGCAAATTCATAAAAAATAAATTTATTTATCAATTACCTTATGAAGACCAGGCAATGCTTAAAATGGAAATACTCTATGATAAGGAAGGACTTTTAAGAGTATTAGATGAAAACTCATTAGTTCTTATAGATTCAGCGGCATTTATGCGGTCTATCTAAGCATTTTTCTGACATTACTATGAGCCGGCTACAATTAGTTCTTCCTAATGATCTAAGAGATTTGATAATATGGAGAGATGGGTTTTAGTTACTAAGGATCTTGTATGTTGGAAATGTTTGGCTGAAAAAAAAGAAGTAGAAATCAAGGTTAAAAATGAAAAGGGTCATAAAATTAAAAGTAATGATAAGGTTCTGATTTATAGATCAGGTAATCATCGAGATATCAAATATCTATTTGAAGTCATCAGTTTTGAACCTTTTTACGGTAAATATAAACTTGTTTTAGAAAAAATGGAAGTTTTTGATAGTTCTCTCAAGTTATCAGAGATGAATGAGGATCCTACAATTGCTAAGTGGAGAAGAAAATTCATCAAAGGTTTTTATAATATTCCATTTAGACCTTGGAATAGAATTATTGGCATAATTTCCAAGAAAAATCCAGAATTATTTGAAAAACACACACCAAAATGCTGTTCTGGGCCCGATTCTAATGGATTTCCATTAAATTATAAACAATCATTATTAGACTTTATTAAAGCTGTTAAAAAATATAAAAATAAGGGATTTAATGAAGAAGCAACTAAACAACTTATTATAATTCCTATGCTTCAGAAATTAGGGTGGAATACGTATGATGTATGCGAAGTACATCCTGAATACACAATACATCATAAATCTAAACGGGTGGATTATGTCCTCAAGGATTATTATTCAAAACAGGTTTGTATTGAGGCAAAAAACGTTGGCGAAAAAGATTTAGATAAGCATGTAAAGCAATTAATTGAGTATTGTGCCTTTAGATCAGTAGATATGGGAATATTAACTAATGGCTTAATTTGGAGATTTTACAGGATTCCTTATCATTCCCAATATTTAGGCGCGATAAAGATGCCCAAAATGGTTGAAATAGATTTAACCAAAGATAAAGAAGAGGAGATTTATAAAACATTTATCCAGTATCTCTGGAAAGGTAATGAAAGCAAAATTGAAAAGACACCAATTGAACAACCCTCGTTAAAAGAAATCTTTAAAATAATAAAGGCTTTGGATATAAATGAACAGTCTAAATATAATGAAGAAGCCATGAAGCAGGGCATAGTACTTCCCTTTCTGAATAATATGGGTTGGGATACTACTAAATTATCTGAAGTTAAATTTGAAAAATCAATTTTTATTCCTAAAAGAAGTAAACGTGAAAAAGTTGATTATATCCTTGGAAAAGGCCATCATAAATTAATAGTTGAAGTAAAGGGATTAAATACCTACTTTTCAAATAGCAACACCCTGGACGAAGATCATTTTTTGAATTATATGAACAGGAAACTATAGTTATGGAGTTCTTACAAACGGAATCCAATGGAAATTCCATCTCTTTAAAAATGGAAAACCTGGGGAAAGTTATGAAATTGATTTAAAAGAAAGGGGGAATAAAGAGAATATCTTTAAATCTTTATTGTCAAAAGATGTGGTTTTAAATGGTGAATACATTAAGAATATTGAAAAATTTGCCAAATAAATATTTTAAAATATTAAATTACTTTATTTTTCTCTAAAACCTCTGTGCATGTTTTTATTCTTCATTTATGTTTTAATATAAATTTATGAAGATAAAAAATATAAACACTTATACATTATTTGTTATAAAATACTATTTGATAACGCTGCAACCGGTGTATTTTAATGCATATACTAATTGAATATAGGGGGTACTCATACGAAACTGACTGAACACGAAATAAGGGATATAAACAGTTATTTGGAAGAAGAAAAACCTTTACCTGAAAAATATCGCTTTTTACTTTTTGAAGACAAAAGAGAAGTTGAATTAGTCTGGAATGGCAAAACTGGAGAAGTTACAAATGTTGTTTTACCGTTCCAAGTTATAGAACAAGTTGATGAGCCTCGAGCTGAAGGGGTAAAAACTGATGTACAAGCAACCCTTTTTGATGTAGACAGTAGGGGAAGACAACTTGCGGGTTGGACTAATAAACTAATATGGGGAGATAATAAGTTAATTTTAAGTAGCTTGAAAAATGGTCCGTTACGTGAAGAAATTGAAGCCGAAGGTGGTATAAAACTTATCTACATCGATCCTCCTTTTGATGTGGGTGCTGATTTTTCAATGAAGATTGATATAGGAGACGATTCTTTTACTAAGGAAGCAGGAGTTCTTGAAGAATTAGCTTATCGTGATACTTGGGGTAAAGGTACAGATAGCTGGATAGCAATGATGTATGAACGTTTAGCTTTGTTAAGAGATTTATTGGCAGAAGATGGGAGTATTTATGTTCATTGTGATTGGAGAGTTAGTGGTTTACTTAAATTAGTAATGGACGAAATTTTTCCTGGATATGAATATACTGAGATTACATGGATTTGTGGATTAATGGGATCAGGTGATGTTTATCCGAAAGCTCATGAAACGATTTTATATTATAAAAATCATGATTCAATTTTTAATGTTCCCCAAAGGTTAGGACTATCTAAAAGGATTACTTCAGCTTTACAGAAAGATGAAAAAGGATGGTATTATACTAGAGGCCAAGAATCTAGTGGTGGAAAGAAGCATTTAAAGACTTACATATGTAATGACCCGAATTTATCTAAACAAGAAGCTATTGATTATGGCAATAGAAAACGTCCACAGCCTGCTTGGAGTGTTTGGATGGGCAAGAAAGATTTAGCTACTGCTTTTAATGATTATCCAATGGGTACATATGCTTATACTGCTAAAGAAAAGGTTGGCTATCCTACTCAAAAACCTGAAGCGCTTTTAGAAAGAATAATAAAAGCTTCTTCTAATGAAGGAGATATAATAGCTGATTTCTTCTGTGGATCTGGTACGACGCTAGCTGTAGCAGAAAAATTGGGACGTAAATGGATAGCTGCAGATTTAGGTAAATTTTCAATTCATACAGCCAGAAAAAGATTGATAGAAGTTCAAAGAGAGCTTAAAGGTTCAGGAAAAGACTACAGGGCATTTGAAATTCTTAATCTTGGAAAATATGAAAGACAACATTATGTCGGTGTAAATACAAATTTAAGAGATGAAGAGCAAGAAAATCAGTTAAAACAGAAAGAAGAAGATTTCACAAATCTAATTTTAAATGCTTACCGTGCTGAAAAAGTAAAGGGATTTAAAACATTTCACGGGAAAAAAACAGGTCGTTTAGTTGCTATCGGACCAATAAATCTTCCCGTTTCTAGATTGTTTGTAGAAGAGGTAATAGATGAATGTATTGAAAAGAGGATCACTCAAGCTGATGTTTTAGGCTTTGAGTTTGAGATGGGTCTTTTCCCAAATATTCAGGAAGAAGCTAAAGGTCGTGGGGTTGATCTTGCTCTGAAATATATACCTCGTGATGTTTTTGATAAACGTGCCGTAGAAAAAAATCAAGTTCAGTTCCATGATGTGGCCTATATCGAAGTAAGACCCCACATAGAAGGCGATGCAGTATCAGTTGAATTAACTGACTTCTCTGTATCATACAATCAGGATTCAGTAAAAAGTGCTGAAGAAACACTTAAAAAGAACAGTCATAAAATTGTAGTTGAAAATGGTCAAATAGTTAAAGTTTCTAAGAGCAAAACAGGTATTGTGACCCGTGATATTTTAACCAAAACCTGGACTGATTGGATCGATTACTGGTCAGTGGATTATGATTTTGAGAGTAAAAAGGAGATCATAAGGGTAAAGGAAGGAGATGAAATTAAGGAAGTCTGGACTGGAGATTATATTTTTGAAAATGAATGGCAATCTTTCAGGACTAAAAAGAATAGAGAATTAGAGCTTACTAGTGTCCCTAAGAAATTAACTAAAGGAAGGAGGAAAATAGCAATAAAAGTTGTTGATATTTTCGGCAATGACACTATGAAAGTCATTGATGTTAATGTGGGAGGAGGTTCATAAAATGGCTCTTCATGAAGATTTTCCAACTTCACCATATGAAGTAATTGATCCTGAATATAGATGGTTCCCCGCTGATGAAGCTTTTCGTGATCAACTTTATCATCAATTAATCCCACCATTGGTTGCTAAAATACGTGAAGAAGTTAAAAATTGGCGCGATAATGACTATGAAGGTGCTACAAATACAAGTAAAGCTCTATTAAATTATTGGTTCAACACGGAACACATGTTACCATCAAATGATGGGACTATGTATGAATTTAGATATTATTTTGCTCAACAAGAAGCAGTTGAAACAGTGGTTTATTTACATGAAATTGCTGATGTTAAAGATAAATATGATCTTCTACGTTTTGATAGTAGTAAAGCAATTTCAGAAAAAATGTTTGATGAGAACTGGTGCAGATTTGTTATCAAAATGGCAACTGGAAGTGGGAAAACTAAAGTATTAAGCCTTATTTTAGCATGGTCCTACTTCCATAAACTTTATGAAGAAAATTCAGATTTATCTAGAAATTTTTTAGTTATCACTCCTAACATCATAGTATTAGATAGAATTCGAGCTGATTTTGACGGTTTAAAAATTTTTTATCAGGACCCAATACTGCCAGATAATGGTTTTGAAGGACACAACTGGAGAGATGATTTCCAATTATCATTACATATTCAAGATAACGTAAATGTGGTTAGGAAAACCGGAAACATATTTTTAACTAATATCCATAGAGTTTTAGATAGTCATAAAAATAGCTCTTCTTTTGAAGATGAAGATACCAGCAGCTATTTTCTGGGAGAAAAAGTAGTTGGAGCCACTACAGAGTCTAAAGTTGATTTAGATGTAATTGTTAGAGACATTAATGAATTAATGGTCCTTAATGATGAAGCTCATCACATCCATGATAAGAAATTAGCATGGTTCCAATCGATCCAGGACATACATAATCATCTTCTTCAGAAAGGAGCTAAACTTTCAATGCAAGTAGATTTTACTGCAACACCTAAAAAAAGTAATGGGGCAATATTTGTTCAAACAGTAGCCGATTATCCACTAGTTGAGGCTATTCATCAAAATATTGTTAAACATCCTGTTTTACCAGATGATGCGAGCAGAGCCAAGTTGAAGGAAAAGACTTCAGCTAAATATTCTGAAAAATATGAAGATTATATTCATCTAGGATATCTAGAATGGAAGAAAGTCTATGAAGAACACCAGAAATTAGGTAAAAAGGCAGTCTTATTCATCATGACTGATGATACAAAAAATTGTGACGAAGTAGCTGAATACCTTGAAAATAGATATCTTGACTTACGAGATTCAGTTTTAGTCATTCATACTAAGCAGAATGGTGAAATATCTGAAGCAACAACTGGTAAAAAGAAAAAAGAATTAGATGATTTAAGGAAAGCTGCAAATGATATCGATAGTATTTTAAGTAGATATAAGGCAATTGTTTCTGTATTAGTATTAAAAGAGGGTTGGGATGTTCGTAATGTTACTACTATTGTTGGTTTAAGGGCTTTTGCTGCTAAAGCTAAGATATTGCCTGAACAAACATTGGGTAGAGGACTTAGACGAATGTACCCTCAAGATCCTGATGTTAATGAAAAAGTGAGTGTTGTAGGTACAGACGCTTTCATGGAATTTGTTGAATCAATTAAAGAAGAAGGGGTAATTTTAGGAAAGGAAAGTATGGGTAATAAATCCCGTCCTAAATCACCACTAGTAATTGAGGTAGATAACGAAAACCCTAAAAAGGATATTGAATTATTGGATATTAAAATACCTGTTTTAACACCGAGAATATTTCGTGAGTATAATAAATTAGAAGATTTAGATCCTAGCAAATTTGATCATAATAAATTAAAAATAATACAATTTACTAAGGAGGAACAACGAGAAATTGTCTTCCGAGACATATTATCAAGGAAGATAACACATAAAACTAGATTAGATGATGATGGGTTTATTGACTTTCGATCTATTATCGGATACTTTGCACAGACAATTAAAAAGGAAATGAGACTAGTAAGTGGCTATGATATTCTTTATGGTAAAATTAAAGAATTTATTAAGGACTATTTATTTGAGCAACCTATTGATTTTGAAGATTTGAATGCTCTTAGAAATTTATCTGAATTAGAAGCTTCCAAAACAATTATTGAAACATTAAAAAAAGAAATAAATGCACTGACAGTTCAAGACAAAGAAGAGGCAGAAATTCGGGAATATATAATGGTTAGTGATACTCGTCCATTTGTTGCCAGAGATCAAGAATATGTCGTGCCTACAAGATGTCTCTTTAATAGAGTCATCGGTGATAGTCATTTAGAGCTTGAATTTGCTGCTTTCCTTGAAGAATGTGATGATATTATTTCATATACGAAGAATTATTTAGCTGTTCATTTTAAAATCGATTACCAAAATAGTTCAGGTGATATTTCTAATTATTATCCTGATTTTGTGGTAAAAAAATCTGGAAAAGAAATTTATATCGTTGAAACAAAGGGTCATGAAGACTTAGATGATTCTCTTAAATTAGAAAGGCTGAAAAATTGGTGTGAGGATATTAATAAAATCCAAAATGAAGTTTCATATGATTATCTTTATATTAATGAAAATGACTTCCATAAATACCGTGCGAAAAATTTCCAAGAACTTGTTGGTGTCTTTAAAGGCTCAAAACCTAAAGATTCAGTTCCTTTAGTTACTGAAGAAGATAAAAACAAATTGGACAACTGGATCACATCACCTGATGAAGATAAGAATCATTTGAAGAGTCGAAAGATGAAATAGATCTTAAACTAGAAGACTGGATTGAAACTTTACCATTCCCATTGGCATCAATACTTTATTCATACGATGCTGAAGGTGATGATGAAAGAAAAATTAGATATTTGATACACTTCTTTGAAGCATTATCCGAATTTAATGTTAAGCGCATTATCACAAGATAATGTTTTTTACAGAGAAAATTTCTCGCAATGTATTACCAAAGATGTTAAACATCAAAATTGGTATTTAAAACCAACTTTTGGTAATTGGAATCATTTTGGCAGCTGTTTAGCTAAAGGGATTCGACGAGTTTTAGAGACTCCAGAAAAGAAAGATAAATGTTTAGAATTATTTGGTAATCCATCTAAATCTTTTATGTGGATGTTAACAACTTCAAAATTCTATAATATATTATTTGATATTGCAAAACTAAGAAATAAATGGGAAGGCCATGGACCTCGTGTTTCTCCAAAAAAATATGAAGAGCGTTTAAAATTAATAAACAGTTATTTAATTAAATTAATCAATTTAGTAAATGATAATTTTAAGGATGTTTATTTAGTTTCTCCTTTAAAAAGTATATATAAAGATGGTGTTTATCATTATCAGGTTGAGAATTTGATGACAAGCCGAGCACCTTTTAAGTCTATCAATATTAAGACTTTAGAACCTATGGATGCTGAAACAAAATATGTTATCCATAAAGATCAAATGGTTCCAGTACCTCTTTTACCTCTATTTGATGTAATTGAAAGCCCAGAAAAAGAACAAGAAGCTTGTTATTATTATAATGGAATTGATTCTAAGGAAAAAATAGCACAATTTATTTCTTATCATTTCAGTAAGGAAGCAGATGTCCACGCGACATCGAAATGATGAAAAAAACTTTTGAGTTACTAGATTTTAAATAGGATGGGCTGATAAATGTCTGAAATCTAAATGTTTAAATGAATGGAATGCACGGTTGAAGCCTTAGGACAATGAAAACAATCCAGACTAATTAGAAGGTATAGAACCAGTTTTAAGAGATTCAAAATTTGAAGAAATTTTAAGTAGTATCAAATAATTCGATGCTATGTTTAAATCAACGAATATTTCTTTAAAGTTTCTTCAATCTCTTGAGATGATATTCCGCCTTTAGGATTATCAAAGCTTATTATTAGGGTACCATTTTTACCTCCTTCTTCTGTAATTACGTTTTTATGATACCATTCCCTTTTCTTTTCCCAAGCCTTTCTATATTTCCGGTTATTAAGCATTCCTAAATGTTCCCAATAATATGTTTCACCTGAATCTTCATTTTCAATTACAAAGTCAGGGCGTCGTATCTGACCATCAAACTCTAAAACACCTTCATATTCATAATCTATCCCATAGTGGTAGAGAATATCAGCAATAATTAGTTCGGATTTACTTCTAACATCTTCTCCTCTTAGCGTACGATTTATTAGTCTATCTTCTAGGAATAGATCTTTTTTATCTTGTACTGGTCGAGGATGTGGAGCTTGGAAAATGTTGGTGAATCTTCGATTGGTTTCCGACCACTTTTCTTCACTGTAATTCATTAGATCTAATGGATCACCTTGATATAAAATAACAATGCTTTCTTTTTGACGAGTTAAAGCTGTGTAAATTAATTCTCGTGATAGGTTACATGAATTTCGTGGGATGACTAGAATAACTTTACCAAATTCACTACCTTGGGCTTTATGAACTGTTAATGCATAAGCCAATTCAATGCTAGGTTGTTCTTCATCTGAGCTTTTAAATCTGTACTGACGTTCCATCGGTGTCAAACTATCATAAAAAGAGTATGTCAAACCAGGTTGGGAAGAAAATTCAAATTTTAGAGCAAAAAATTTATCATTAATTCTAGGAGTTTCTACTAGTAATCCGATTTCACCATTTGCTAGATATCCATCTTCTTTCTCTCTTTCAACAGTATTCCATGCGCCAAGTGATTGATTTCGGATATTAATGACTTTATCTCCCCAGACTATTTCTTCTGACCCGGCAGGTTGGGCTTTTTTAGTGAAATCTGTCATTTTTTTAATTTTGTTTTGTCTAGATTTTGATGAACGGATATAAGCTCCTTTAAATTTTTGGTGAATTTCCCTGTTTATTTCACTAACTCCATGAGTTCTGTTTCTAACTGGGGATAATATTTGCCAGTTTTCAGCTTCTTCTGCACATCCAACTTTAATTGATCCATTAATTGCGCCCAAAGAGTTATTAAATTGTTTAAAGTCACTATCGTTCTTTAAATTTAATTCTTTTTTCAATACATCGAATAATAATTTTCTAAATTCTTCCTCTTCTTCCCATTGATAAATTTGAAGACATTTGGATTTCACTGAACCGTTTAAAATATCAAAGATCTCATCATCGGTTGCCTTTACTGAATTTCCTCTAAACCAGTTAGCTAGTCTAATATCAACCTTTTTACCACATTTTCTAAATTTAGGTAAACTTTGGCGTCGATTTATGATTAATTCAGCATAAGAAGGTCCAACTTTAGGGAATACCTCATCCTTGATGTTTTCAGGTTCAAATTCATTTATTATATCAACAAAGGGACGTCCAGTACCTATGGGTGGGAGTTGGTAACGATCACCCACCAAAATCAATCTCTTATAACCCTTTATTGATTGTAAAAGAGCTCCTAACATTTCTTCGGTGAGCATGGATGCTTCATCAATAATAACTGTTTCACCAACTCTTTTAGGAAGCTCATCATTCAATAAAAACCGTCCAGTTTCTGGATCGTACCTTTTTGACTTGATTAAAAATTGAGCTATATTATAAGCTTTGATATTAGGGTCTTTTTTGCTGGATAACTCCATTGCTTGTTCCATTTTCACACGGGCTTTTCCAGTTGGAGCTAATAGTAAAATTCCCTTACTTTTAATTTCTGCTTGATTTGCAAGTATTGAAAGTAGAGTAGTTTTACCCGTACCTGCTGATCCAATAAGTAAAGATATCCTAGCTTCAGTAATCACGCGCAATGCAGCAGCTTTTTCTTCACGAGCTAATATTTCATCTTCATAATCCTCATCATCCGGATTTGGAGGGCCATGTTTCGCATCCAAAGTAGAATTAAGTAATTTTTCCCAATTAACATCACTTATGGTTTTTTTACCTTTTTTCCTAGTCAAAACTTTATTTCTTATGAATGTTCCTATTTCAGAAATTTCTTTGAGTTGGTAAGCGGACTTTCCATCAGCCATTTCAACCTTTTCAATGATTTCAGAGAAATATTTCTCCTTAGCCCGAAGAATTTTTTCATTCAAATTACATGGCGGTTCTAATTGAAATTCCTTGGCTTGTTCAACAATTAAACTTTGAGGAAGTAAAGAATGTCCAATATGGGTTGCTTCTTCTAAAATTTCAATAATCAAAGCCCTTATTCTCCTCCAATCAAGTTCTGATTCGATTGCACTTGCATCTGGAAGTGGAAACTTTGTTGCTATCTCATGACCTGAGAGAACACCATGGTCAATAGTTAAGAAACTAACAGGGTCTACTGTGTGGCGTGTTTGTTCAAAAATTTGATAAGGATTCTTAAGAATTTCTTCATCGTCAAAGTTTAAACCAAATTCTTCTCTTGCTTCGGGTAAAAAGATTATTTCAGCTTGAAGCGCCGATAAATCAAATCTACTAATTAATTTTAGAAGATCTTTTTCATTTAAAGTGAGGCTATTCCATATATCACTCATATCCTTAATTTCACCAGCTAGATTTGGTGAAAAATATTTTTCAGGATCTTTAAATGATTCTTCTAAAATTAACCAGGGATCTTCATCATCTTTTCTTTGATTAGCTATTTCCCAAGCAATGAAGTTACCTAAACTGAATCCTAAAGCGGTTAATGCTGATCCCATACCAGGATAAGGTCCTCTCATCTTCCATAATTCATCAAGTTGCGCATTGATCCAACGAAGACTTTTTTGCCATGGACCTTTAATACCATAGTCTATAGCTTTTTTAAGTGATTCAGCACAAGATAAGAGCACATCTATAGCAGAATCATTACTAACATGTTCTGTTACATATGAAAATTCTGGGATTTTGCCTTTAGGTGGAAATACGGCTAATTCCAATGGATCAAAGTCAATATCAGGATTTTCTTCAGCGAATTTAAGGGCTTGATGGTAAGGTAGAATGAATCCATCTTCAAAATCAGGACGAATACTGTGATGGACTGTTCTTTCCCATACTACGCCCCTGTATTTTCGTTCTTCTTTGTAATCATATTCTTTATAAGGATCAATTTTTTTAACCCTCCCCACTCCAATAATTACTCTGCTTTGATCTTCAACAAATGGAACTTTCTTGGCATAAAAGAAACAAAGCGACTTTTCAGGTTCAATATGTCGATAAAACCATTCAATAATGATTTTCTGATTTATTAAAGCGTTCATCCAGTCTGTTTTAATTTCATTCTCATTTTCAAATTCCTTTTCTAAATCAAAATCTAAGGGTAAAATATTATTTTCTAAAAGTACACTCGCCCCTTTTTTGGATAACCAATTAAAGGGAATAGTAAATGCTGAAAAAGGAGGATTATTAATTTCAGTTGGTAGAAAGTGGTTTAATTTAGGCCTATAAGTATAAGGGTATTTTATTGTGATTTGGTAATCAAATGGAGATAAAAATCCCATTCGTTCTCCCATACAAGCAGGATGCCTTGTTTGATCCAATTTATCAATAGATATTCCAGCATTTTTTTCTTCTCTCAAATTTCTGTATTGAGGCTGTTTAGTTACATCATAATTAAGACAATAATCAGGCCCATCATCCTTTTTAGGAGCTAACCTATCCAGTATGAGACAGGAAGTGTTTAAATTTGGATTTTGGCATACTACTCCCTCCCATCCCATATCGTGCCATGGGACTCTAATGGAAATGTGTTTAATTGGATAAATTCTATCATTACTCAAAATTATCCCTCCTCCGTATCTAATTGTCAATATTACTCGTATTAACCCAACTAACCTTTAACACGTTCTAGAGTTAATTTTAGTTTTTCACCTTGTTTTGGTTTCAGCTCGTTCACAAGGTTCTTTAGTATTTCAACTAATTCAGGATCAGTCGGCACGAAACCACGTTCATTTTGTTTGTATTTAATTGCTCTAAATGTAGCGCTAACTTTATTTTGTTTTTCCGTCATCGTATGCCTCCAATAATTAAGGAATCAAAGTAACCTCAGCAGCAGCGAATAATGTAGTCTTTGGAACTAGATGCTTTTTCTTTTCCAATATCACTCGCTCTTGATTTTGCTGCTCTTCTATTTTCTGTAATCTTGATTCTCGAACAGGATCAATCACGTTTTCTATAGCTCTTCTACTGGCATTGAAGTATTGTTCAGATTTCTTTTCTTCTATATCGATTTTTTCTGAAAGTTCTTTTTTAGTATCAGTCATATATCCTTTAATTTTAGTTTCTAGAATTTCTTCAGCATTTTCTTCTAATATTTCTACATCAACTTTCATATCATCTAATAAATCTATTTTAAAGTCGAATTGGTAATTAGATTCAAACCACTGCGTGGCATCCTCGTTATATGTGCCATCTTGATTAACGAATACAGGTATTGTATATCTTCTATTAAATCCTTCATTATTTGTTAGTTCCAGACGGTAATAGAATAGAAATCCTTTAGCTTCTTTACCATACCCTCCAATTTCCAAGTCAAATGATAAAGAATCATCATCTAATATATCCTCAACTATTGAATTTACCAATGGATGGTTGAGATTGATATATTGGTATTCTTCACTTTCAAGAGCAAGTTCTGAATTAAATACCATATTACGTAACTTCAATCCTTTAAGTGGATTATCCGGATAATATACATTTTTTTTACGAGCGTACTCTCTTATTTCAACACCTTTATAGTTTGCATAAGTTTGGACTAATCTTTTTACCATTTGTTCTTCATCCTTAATCATGAAGTCTTTAACATCATCTATTTCTTCTAATGGGTTTACAGGAATCATTAAATCTTGTTTTTCTAAAATATGTTTCGCTTGAAGATAAATAGACGTGGCAGTCTTTTCTAATTGTTTTTGATTTAACTTTCTTTGCATCACAGCTTCCATATATATCTGATCGAAATTATGCTCATCTTGAAGTAAACTTAGGACTTCATTTTTCTTATCTTCACCAAATTCTTCAGCTATACGTTCAAGTTTACCCTCAAGTACTTCTCTAACCCTTTCTTCAATAGTACCATCTAATATGAAATTGAAAATTAAAACATCTTTATCCTGTCCTATACGATCAATACGACCTATCCTTTGTTCTATTCTCATAGGGTTCCATGGAAGGTCATAATTAATCATAACATGACAAAATTGAAGGTTAATACCTTCGCCACCCGAATCTGTTGATACCAAGAATTGATAATCATCTTTGAAATTCGCTTTAGCCTCTATTTTCTCTTCCATACTCATGCTACCATTAAAGTAAGCAACTTTGTACCCCTGTTTTTCAAGTGTTTCTCCAATATAACTCTGGGTTTCCAGAAATTCTGTAAAAATAATAAATTTAGTTTCTGGGTCTTCTTCTCTTTTAATTACATCATCAATAATTTCAAGGAGTTTTCTTAACTTAAAATCAGGCTTCCCTTCAACAGACGATTCTGCTAAAGCAACACAATCTTTAAGGATTCTAACTTCCTCTCTCATGTGGGGTTGAATTTTAAATTTACTACATTTTTCCTTTCCACCAAGTTGGAAATCTAAAATCTGCTCATAAACCTGCTGTCCATCAGCATCTCTTAAATCAGTAATTTCCATTTTTTTAAGAGCACATGTAGACTTTAAATCATAATTGAGTATTTCTAATCTTTTCTTCATAGATTTATATATGGCTCTAGAACTACTGGAAACCATTCTCTGATATAAAATTAAAAGAAACATAAATGGGAAGTTACCTTCTCTGGCAGCGATATTGTAATATTCTGAAACATATTCTGTAACTTTGTCGTACAATTTTGTTTCAATATCATTCTTGTCTCTAGGTATTTTGATCATACTTACGATTCTTTTTTTGAAAATGAGGTTACCATCAAAATCAATCACTGCACGTTTATGATTTTTTACTGTGACAGATTGTACATTGTCCTCTGTTAATGATTCTTTATCAAAAAATTTATATTCATCTATTAACCTTAATAGATGCCTAAACCGACCACTATCACCTTGATGAGGGGTCGCTGTTAAAAGAAGTAAATAAGGAACTCTTTCTGAGAGTGGTTTTGCAAATTTGTATCGAAGTGTTTCACTACCATCAGAGGATTTACTTAAATTATGGGCTTCATCGAAGATCACCATATCCCATGGGGAGTTTAAACAATCGTCTGTAACATAAACATTATGGAATTCTCTACTCCTATTCATTCTCTCAGAAAGATGATCACCATACGGCCTGGGTTTAACGTAATCAATGGATGTAATTACTTGATTATATTGATCCCAAACATTGTGCTCACCATGTACTTCTTTAAGACCATTGAAGGAATAACCGTCAATTAAAAGGAAATCTTCATTAAATTTGGTTTTCAATTCACCTTGCCATTGTGTAGTAAGGTTAGATGGGGTAACAATCAAAACTCTATCAACCATTCTACGCATTTTCATTTCTTCAAAAATTAGAGCAGCTTCAATTGTCTTTCCT
Source organism: Spirochaetales bacterium (assembly GCA_012797605.1). Lineage (GTDB taxonomy): Bacteria > Spirochaetota > JAAYUW01 > JAAYUW01 > JAAYUW01 > Exilispira. The sequence goes on from JAAZOT010000087.1 coordinate 18,261, forward strand.
AATCCTACTTCATCTGCAATCAAACATCTATGTTTAAATTTTTCCAATACATGATTAACAGTTAAAACTTGGTGAGGTAAGGGTAAAATATTAAAATTGTTGACAGAAATGATTTTATCTTGATATATTAAAGATTCAAGCTTCTCTGCTAGAATTCTGAGCTGGAATAGTAACGGATGATCATAAGTTCGATTTTTTAATCTTATTATGGGGCCTGTAACTTCTTTTACGTCCTCCTCTGCTAAAGTTAAAGTATCTTGGGTTCGAGGGAAATAGACATCATAATATCTTTTACCATCAACTGTTTGAATTTGAACTATCGTGCCCTGTTTTTTATCTAAATATATAGGACTAGATACTGAATCACCGATCTTCATATTTCTCCACCTTTTTCATTAAATCCTATATAAGACAAAACCTTATCAGTTTTATCTCCAAGAATCTCTAGTGATCGCTCATAACAAATGTTAAGTACATCTTCCAGTTCTTCTTCCCCTTCCCATAAGTTATCTAGAAAGTCATAGCCCATCTCCTTTTCCAATTCATTAATTACATAGGTACAGATGAATACATCATCGATATAGCCATGTGGACCATATATCACTTCTGGAAATACATCGTAAGGAGCAACAAAGTAACCTAAAGCCGCGCAAACTTTCAATCTCAACTCAGATTTTAAATTTTTTTCGTTAAGCACATCTGCAAGTAATTTAAATAAATCTGGCCCGTAATCTACGAATCTTTCGTATTCTCCTCTATAGGAATCTAAATTTTCTCTTACTACATCATAGAAATCTTTAAATTGGTTATGCATATTATTCACCTGCAACAGAAATTAAAAATACACTGTGCACAGAATTCATTTTCTTTAGGATCAAATTCTTCATTAATGATTTTTTCACAAATATCTTCCAATTTGCTGTCTAATTCTTCCAAATCCTTTTCATTCGTTTCAAAATAAGTTTTAGCTTTATCTTTAAAGGTGTATGCACAGAGTTTATCGATATGATATTTATCTTTTAATGCATAGTCATACATCTTAAGCTGAAACTCTACTTCTAATAGGTCTAT
>JAAZOT010000088.1 GCA_012797605.1 Spirochaetales bacterium
ATACACAAATATACACCAAAATCAGCTGAAAAAACCACCATATTAACTGTATTATTAGCAGGGCTCATCACAACACAAGGCTATAACACCAAAACAGCCCTGCAAAAGCTTTCAGAAACTTGAAAAAACTAAGACCCTAAAAAATTTATTTCAGTATTTTGTATTAGGGATATTTGAACCTAATTCATGATAAACATAACAGAAACTTTATTTTTTCTTCCAATGCCTTGATTTTATCCTCAGGAATCATACCTTTACGATAATGCCAGATAACATTTAATGGTTTTTTATCATGCCTTGCTGGTGGAATATCTAAAAAATCCTCAATATCTTTATTAAAGGAGTCGATTTTTTTAGTATAATTATTATGTTGTTCTTTAATAAATTGGTTAATTAAGGAGTGAACACCTTCGTTATTATCCAAATCCATTAAAACTGAATGTTCTATTCCTAATTCTTTAAATAAGTTCATGTATCTATGTATATTATATTTCCCTAAAGCGTCTAGAACATATATTTTATTTTTTGTTAAATATTGCCATTTATTCTGGATTAAATAGTCTATAAAAATTTTTTCTGTAGCACCTTCACAAATTAAGACTGTATCTGCAAAAAAAGCACAACAACGTTCATTATCTAGCCACAAAATATAGCGCATTGATTCTTCTTCCATTCGCTGAATTTCCGGAGTATCATCAATAAAATCACGTTTAATTCTAAGCTTTATGTGTTCATCAACATTGGGATCTTCGCACTTTTCTTTAAGGAAATCTAACATTTCGCTATTTTGTTCAATAATCGCTTTTTGAGTTATTTCTGAGACTTGGTATGAATTTGTAGTGCCTAATTGTCTTTTAAGTTTGATTAATGCTGTAATATCCTCAATATTCTTGCTTAAAAAGGTTGATGAATGTGTGGTAATTAAAATTTGCTGCTCTTTTCCTAAAGACAAAGTTTTCAAACTTGAATTAAGAATTTCTTGTTGCTGAGGATGTAAAAATGCTTCAGGTTCTTCAAAGAGTATTAAAGTGAATTCTGGAGAAAATTCTTTCTTTTTAGGTGGGTTTCTATCAGAATATTGAGAAGAAAGTTTTAGGAGGGTGTATATTAAATGCCTTTGTAATCCCTGACCTAGATTTTTTACACCTACAGATTTATCTAAATTTTCATCGATAATATCGTGTGAAACTAAATTTTTAATAATATGATCAGTTTTTAATGGATTAATATCTAATTTAAATTTTATTTCCCAATCTTTAAGTTCCTGGTTTATTTGTCCAGTAAATTCATTTAACGAAAACCCTTCTTTTGAACGTTCTTCGCGAAAATCACTATTGAATCTTTCAAAAGAATCATTTAAGTTATCAAAAGAGTCGCTAGTCTTAACTACCTTTGACATTACGAATTTTATTATTTCTCTCAAAGGAGATGGGCCAGTTAATTTTAAAGTATCATCAATTTTTTGAACATCAGGTATGTATATCAAGTCTCCAAGTTTTGCTTGGGAAATATTTTTTGCACCATAAAAAAAATTTTCAGACAATTTACCATTTTCATAGGCAAATATATTGCTCTGTTTATTGTCTAATTTCAATTTGTCTGATAATAAATATTTTCTTACCTTTAATGTGTTATTTTGTCCTTTATATTCTTCTTTTAATAGATCATACTCATCAGTTGTTAATGAATATTCTATTTCTATCCAACTTTCATTATCATTTGTTTTAAACTTTGGAAAATCAGTTTTTTTGTTAAATTTAATATTATCTTCATAGAATATGCGTAAAACCGTGATTAAATTGGATTTACCTGAATTATTTGCTCCAACTAATACTGAATAATCTTCTGGGTAAAATTTTATATCCTTTATTGATCGGAAATTATGCACTTCAATAGATTTTATTTTTATATGGGACCCCCCTGTCTCGAATTTTGTTATTTCGCTCTATACGAACAATATACACATAAACATATAATATTTACATGCTATTTATGATTATGCAACCAAAACTCAAAACTCCTTCTCTTCATAACTCCAAAAGAAATTAACTAAAAGTTAATCTTCCCTTATTTTCTTAATTATCCAATAATATTCGTGGTAACATCATGAGGGTGTTATTCTTTTTTTGCTTATTCTTCTTTGTTAGAATTAATACGCCATAATAACCCAAAATAGCAAAAGAAATGATAATTTTTGATTATTATAAATGCTTTTTAGTGAATTCCTCATTATCAAGTAACCGTTCCTTTTTTCTATCCCTTTCTTCCATTAATTCCACTCTTTTTTCAAGTTCTTCTATTTTTTCATCTTTCTTCTTAGAATCCTCCATGATCGTCTTGAATTCCAGGCTTTCAATATCCCTTGCTTTTGCTCCATCAATACTCAAATAGGGTAAGGCTTTAATGTAGTGTTGTTTGAGGTCTTCAGGGTTGGCTAGCCAGTAAGTCTTATCTTGGGGAGAGATTTTGTGGCCTGCCATGTAATCAGCAATGGTTTTTTCTGCTGTTTTGTTTATGATTGTGCTGATAAAATACTTCCGTAGAGCATGGCTTCTCCAAAAACTATAACAACCATTTTCCTTCTCGAAACCAGCTTCTTGACCTATTCTGCGGAAATTAGTAACAATACTATCTCTACTCAACTCTTCGCCCTGGTTATTTACAAATATTCTATCATATTTAGTTTGAACCCTAATCTTTTTATTGCGCCCATAGCATCGTTCTTTTAAGTAATTGATTATTTCTCTAGTTGCCTCAGGAGGTAAAAATGTCAGATGTCTATATCTAACTTTTTTTCTAGTGATGTTAAGAGTTAAAACTTCTTTTAGAACCTTTTCTTCGTGGGAAAACAAATCATAAACATCTCTCAAATTCACTTCAATAGCAGAACTTGCAGAATCAAGTAGTTTATTAATGGTTAGATCTCTGGCTTCCTGTTGGCCCATACCACTCAAAGCCATTAGATAAATTAGAGCTCGTTCCCGAGGTGGGGCAACACCAATCATTTTCAGAATATCAGATCGTTCTAACCGCCTGCCAATATTTTTTTCAAGCCCTATATCGCCGGTGTCTAATATTATTTCTGGTAAAATAATTTGGAAAGCTTTGTAAAAGGATCTAATTGCAAAAAAATATAAATTAACAGTACTGGGGGCTTTTCCATCTTCCTTTAATTTTTTCTTAAAACGGAGTAGATTTAGGGTTACTTTTCGGTCCATTAATTCAACGGTTGAAAGGTTCTCTTTTTTCGCTTCAGTTATTAATTCTGCGGGTGTTCTTTTAGTAATCTCTAAATATTCGTTTAATGCAATTAGGTAAGATTCTTGAGTTCCTGAACTTATGTTACGGATTAAAAACCATTTTTCTAATATATCTTTATCTTCATTAATCATAACTAACACCACTATTAGTATTATATTAATACTTTTATATTAATATAATGACATTATGGTGTATGTAACAGTACTATAACGAAGTCGGATTTTTTACAGAAAATACATCACTGACTTATGAGATTCTTATAATCCCATTGACCTTATCAAAGTCGGAATCAAAGGAGGCAATCTCATTAATATTAAAAAACTTCATTATCTCCACTGTAGAT
>JAAZOT010000004.1 GCA_012797605.1 Spirochaetales bacterium
CTTGATGGGTCAATTAATTCTGTTAGATTACATGTAGGTCCAAATGCTAACCAGGCAATATCTATGAAGTTATCAACAATGACCTCTCGTGCCCTAGGAGTAACCGATGTTTCTCTTTCAACACCTGAATCTGCAAATGTAACAATCAGCAAAGTTGACTCTGCAGTAAATCGACTCTCAAGCCAAAGAGCAGAATTAGGTGCGACACAGAACAGATTAATGCACACTTCTGCGTCAGTGGCTCAAGCTGCCGAATCTTTGCAGTCTGCTGAGTCTCTTATAAGAGATACTGATATGTCAACCGAAATTATTGAGTTGACAAAAAATCAGGTTCTTGTTCAGAGCTCTACAGCCGTTTTGGCGCAGGCAAATCTTGTTCCAAACCTTGTTTTAGAGCTATTAAAATAGCCGATCGCAGGGAGGACCAGCCCTTTTTTAGGGCTGGTTTTTTTTTATATATAAAATCAAAATAATAAATCATGGACTAATAATAAAATTAATTCTATATTTTTAGAGGTTTTCAAATGAGATTCATCTTTTACAATATTTAATGGATTAACATCTTTTTTAATTGATTTTATAATTTTTATTTATAGAATTTAATTTATTGAAATCTTTAAATAGTGATATAATCTTATTTAGTAAAAAAGTATGATTATTATTGAGGTATAAAATATGAACTCAAAACTTGGTTATGCAGATGCAATAGTGGGATTGCAATGGGGTGATGAAGGTAAAGCTAAAATAGTGGATCTATTGAGCCAGAATTATGATTATACTATTCGTGTTCAAGGTGGAGCAAATGCTGGACATACTGTAGTTCATAAAGAGAAAAAATTTATTTTTCATCTTATCCCATCTTCAGTTTTAAATGAAAAATCTGTTTCAATTATTGGAAATGGAGTTGTGTTTGATCCAAAAGTTTTTCTAGAAGAACTCGATTCTTTAAGAAATTTTGATAAAAATATAGATAAAAGGATAGTAATTTCAGACAAAGCCACTTTAGTTCTTCCGATTCATAAAAAAATAGATGCAATAAGAGATGAAATATTAAAAATTGGAACCACCAAAAGAGGAATCGGGCCTGCATACGAATCAAAAGTTGCAAGAGTTGCTATAAAACTTTTTGACCTTGTTGCAGATGATTGGTTAAAGAAATTAAAGTTACTGATTCAATATTATGGCTATGATCCAGATGGTAAAGAATTTAATGAAAACAAAAATTTTATTTTAAAATATAAACCATATATTTTACCATTTATTGATGATAGTGAAAGAATGGTCATAAAAGCACTATCAGAAGGGAAAAAAATTTTGTGTGAAGGTGCACAGGGTGCCGCTTTGGATATAGATTTTGGTACATATCCATATGTCACTTCTTCAAATACAATAGTATCTTCAATATTTTCAGGAGGAGGGATTCCTCTGCGAAGTTTAAGAAATGTTTTCGGGTTATTTAAGATATATTGTACAAGAGTTGGAAATGGACCTTTTCCTACAGAAATTAGCGATGAACTAGCAAACAAGATAAGGGATGATGGAAGAGAATATGGTTCTACAACTGGAAGACCAAGGCGGATCGGTTGGCTTGATCTTCCTATGCTAAAATATTACGCAAGACTTACAGGAACTTCACATTTAATTCTTACAAAAGCCGATATTTTTTCTAATTTTCCAGAATTTAAGGTTTGTGTTGCTTATCAAAATAATTCTACACTTGATGTTATTGAAGAATATCCTCCAGCAAGTATTCATCTGCATACACCGGTATATAAGGTATTTAAAGGATTTACAAGTTTTGATTCAGTTGAATTTAAGCATTTTATTAGCTTTATTGAAGAATACTTAAATCTTCCAGTATATATGGTTTCAACAGGTCCTGAAAAAGATGAGTATTTAATATTAAAACCAGATATTTATCAAAATTAATTTAGAAAATAAAGAAATTAAAAAAGAAAAAGATGGAAAAAGATAAAATTAATTTTTTTGCAGATGTTAATACTACAAGGGGAAAAATCATTAGTGTTGCCTGCGACATATTAAAAGAAGGAAACTATCAGGTTATGACTACATCAATTATTTCAAAAGCTGCTGGAATATCAGAAGGCACCATATATAGGTATTTTAATTCAAAAAAAGAAATTTTACTTACCATATTAGACGAATTAAATAATTACTTTGTAAAAACCTTTTTTTCTGGAGTTGATAATAATAAAAGTTTGTCTGAAAAGTTAAATATAATTGGAGAGAATTTTTTTATTCACAAAGATGAACTTGCAAGTCTTTACTCTATAATGTTTAGAGTCTTTTCTGAGGTTTCAGATGTAGATGTAAGGGAAAGATTTAAGCAAATATATGAAAAAATATTAAATCAGATATCTTTTTTGTTATTAGGTAAAGATTTTAATGAGGAAGAAGCAAAGAATTCTTCTATCTTTTCAACATATTTATTATGGGGGGCAGGAGAACTTCTTTGGAAACTAGATATAGTCAATGAAGGGAAGGTGTTAAACAAAGAGATAATTCAAAATATGCTAAATATGATTTCAAAAATAATTGAGATGGAAAAAGAAAAAAAATGAGAAATTTAAAAGGTAAAACGATTCTTATAACAGGGGCTTCAAGTGGTATAGGTCGTCAACTTGCAGTATCATGTGCAAAACTAAAGCCAGATTCTTTGATAATTGCAGCAAGAAGGCTTGAAAAACTAAAAGAGATAGAAAGTCTCTTTACAGATCTTCAAATAATTTCAATTAAATGCGATTTATCCAATACTGAAGGGATAAATGATTTCTTAAAACAGATTGAACCTTATAAAAGAAAGATTACCCATGTTTTTAATAATGCTGGTTTTGGTTGGTATGGATATTTTAATCAAATGACAGATGAAAAAATAGTTGAAATGATTAACTTAAATATTTTATCTTTGACTAAGATTACAAAGTTTTTTTTAGATGATAAATTATTACAAGAAAGGGATAATATGATACATATATTTAATATTGGTTCAATTGCTGGATTCTTTCCTGTTCAGGGGATAGTAATGTACAGTTCCACTAAATCTTTTGTAGATTCTTTTACAAGGAGTTTACATTCCGAATATGCTAAAAATAAAAATATCTTTTTTACTTTGGTATTACCAGGGGCAATAAAAACAGATTTTTTTAATGTCGCACAGAACTCAAAAGGAGCTCAAAAAATTAGATTAAATCTATTTGAATATCCAGTTGAAAAAGCAGTAGCATATTTAATTAAAGGTATATTTAAGAAGAAAAAAGTAATTTATATTCCGCCACTGATGAAAATAACAAATTTTATTGGTTTTGTCTTTGGAAGATTTATAAGAAGTCTTGGTCCAATTTTA
>JAAZOT010000089.1 GCA_012797605.1 Spirochaetales bacterium
GAAGTCGATTTCAAAGGGACCAAACTGCTCGTTGAACAGATCGAACTACTCAAGAAGCCTGAATTTAAGGAGAAGATGAAGATGAGAACCATGTCTCCAGTGTCGGCGAGTATAAAGAGAGAGGTCGATGGAAAACTGAAGATATGGGATCTGGGACCAGGAGATGAAAGGTTCTATGAAAGTGTTCAGAAGAATTTGGTGAATAAGTATGTGTCCTTTTATGGAGATTATGATGGCAGTAATTGGGTACGGTTGCGGCCGGATATGTCAAGTGCTAAAAGACGTCGTATCGAAATTAAAAGGGACTTTCACAGAGGTTATATGATGGAATTTGAGATGGAGGCTGATGCTCGGCTTCTGGAGTTTGCATATTACTGTGGGCTTGGTGAAAGGAATAGTATGGGGTTTGGGATGGTTAAATTGAATAATGGAATAAAATAAGAAGATTTAATTAAGATAAATGGCATATGGGTGCTTGGTCGGTGAAAATGATGGAAATAAAAATACCTATTTATAATGACGTATGGATGGATAATGCAGTTGAAAATCTATATCGCTTAATAGAAGATTCCGAGGAAGAAATTGATTTAAATCTTGATGAATCAGAGTTGATTGTCAATAGCAAAAATAAAGATGAATTAAAAAGAATATTATCATCTATAATTCAAAACAGCCGAAATAATCTAGTTATAAAGCATAAAGATAAAAAAACTGGCGAAATAAAGGAAATAAAAAAGGATTTTGTCCTCATTCAGGAAGGTAAGAAAATTGATGGGATTGTGGCATTTAAAGAAAATATTTATTCTGATCCTGAAAACTCAGCAGATGAAATTCTTAATTTGATCGAAAAAGACGGTAAAAAAACATGTGTTGTGTGTGGCAAAACTTTTTCTAAACCTTATAAAAAGTTACAGCAGGCAACATATCCTTTTGTAACAAAAATAAAGAGTTTTAGTGGTGTCAGGACATATAAAGATGGGGATTTTCTGGCTTTTAAAGATTATCATGACAATTTTTGTCCAAAATGTTATCTACTTGGAATACTTGAATGGTTGGATAACAGGATAATTTATAGAACATTTCCAGGAGATAAATCCTTTTTATTTTTACCTTACTTTAACAACTTTGAAGACCTCGCTGAATTTAAAGAAGAATATGGACCGCTTTTAAATAAATCAGAAAGGTATTCCAATATAAGAGTAAATATTGATGATGATAAGACAGAAGGGACTCCGGGGAAGTTTAGCACACTTCTTTGTTTCTATGAGAAATTTTTATTAGATATTGAATATGAAAACGTCATTGGTAGTGACTGGGCTGTTATGGAAGTGCCTTTCGGCTCAGTGAAGAACATAAAGTTTAGAACGTTGAATTTAACGGATTCAACTCTCGGGGTGATGAAAGAATTTATTGGAGAAAACGAAATTAGAATTTATACTGAACTAATAAAAGAAATTTACTTTTTTATAGATAATCCTAAAGGAGCTCCAGTAGATTGGGATTTGACTAGGAAAATTAGAGAAAAATTATCAGAATCATTTCTTATGAATGATTTTAGAGGTTTTGCAAGGATGCTGTTACCTAGAAAAGGAGGAAAAGTTGGCTATTCATTAGAAACACGAGAAAATTTAGAGAATTTGATTTACGTTTGGAGGCTGAAGAAAATGGGAATATCTAAAGAAGATCTTGGCTCAATTAAAAGTGTGGGAAATATAATTGCAAAAGTTTCAAAGAATAATTTGAGTCTTTTATATAAATTGGATAAGACTAGGACTATCGAAGATTTTTGGAGTGTTTTAAGGGAAATATCAAGAAAACTTATTGGTCTTGACATAAAAAAAGCTAAAGTTCGCCCAATGGCTTTAGATGAACTTATTCAACTGTTAAAAGATAATGAGAAGGAATGGGAAGAAATTAGAGATTTATTGGTAGTTTATTCATCAATGTATTATGCAATAGGCTCAAGAGGAGGAGAAAAGAATGAATGAATTAAAGGGAATAAATATGGTGTGGTTGTCTGAAACAGATCTAACTAATTTAAACGCAGGAGAAGGTGAAAGCAACTATATTGATGTAAAAAAATACAAGAAAAATGGAATAGAGTACCCTTATGTAAGTGGCCAAGCAATGAGATTTTATCTTAGAGAATCCATTAGAAGAAATTTGAACGAAAATGAATACATGTGCATACCCGATGATAAAGGAGAAACTTGCGGCGATATCTCTAAATGCATTAATTGCGATCTATTTGGTTTTATGACGACTGTAAAAGGAAAAGGAGCTATAACAAGAGTTTCGCCTGTTAAAGTATCTCCTGCGATTGGTCTTTTTTCATTTGATGAAAATTCCAATGTAGACTTCTTAACAAGAAGACATAGAGTAACAGAAGGAACAAAAATGGAAGGAGACATCGTAAATGTTGAAATGGGAACAAATATATACAAAGATGGAATTTCCATTGATCTTTTAAGAGTTGGAGCAGAGGAAAAAATAGATGATGAAAAGAGAACTGCAGATATAGAAGACAAAATCAATGCAGATGAAAAAATATCCCGGGTTAAAAAGATTATTGAAGGTATAGGATTTATATCAGATTATTCCAAACAGGCAAGGCTTTTAACAGATTTTACACCAGATTTAATTGCTATTTCTTTTCAAAATACATATTCTCATAGGTTACAAAAATTATTTGAGCTGAATGAAGAAGGAGAGTTAAATAAAGAGAGATTTAAAGAAATTTTAGAAGAAGTTTCAAAATATAGTGATAAATTATTCTTTGGAATGATTTCAGGTTTATTGAAGGATGAAGATGAAAATTGGGTAAGAGCTCTACTTAAAGAGAAGGAAATTGGGATAAAAACACCTAAAGAAGCGATTGATGATGCAGTAGCTAATTTATCCACAGAATAGAGACAGTGAATCAAATGTTTGGATTTAAATTTAGAATAGAGGCCCTCTATTTTACAACATTTAGAAAATCCACGAGCACAAGCTTGATCAGTTCTTATAGCATACCTCCATTTACAACCTTACGTGGAATTATATCAAATGCTTTAGGACTTAAAAGAGATGATTTAAGAGTTCAAGATTGGATCAAAATTGGAATAAAACCTTTAAACAATATCAATCGTTCTACAGAAATGGCGAAAGTATTGAAATTGAAGGGAACAGGGAAAACTTATCAAAAAACATTTCCGTCTTCTCCAATGTTCAAAGAATTTCTTGTTAATCCAATTTATGACATTTACGTTGCAGCAGACCAAGAAAAAATCGAAAATATATATAATTCATTGAAAAATCCAAAAAGACCCCTATATATCGGTGGATCAGATGAACTCGTTGATATTACTGTTTTTAGACCAGTAGAGATTAAGAAAACTATTTCCAATGAAATTTCAAGTATCACAGAGGGAATTCATGAAAATTGTGTAGTTGAAAGAATTCCTTATAAGTTCATTCAAGCAGGACGGAATTTTTCACTTGAATACAAAACAATTTCCATTCCAAAGCAAGAAAAAATCAATGAAGAAATGGATGTCTTTAATTTCAATGGTGAAGGGGTAATTCTTTTGTGAGTTCAATAGAACTATATGAAACTAAAGATCTCTTGAATGATCTGAATGTCGAAATAATGGAATTGCAAGAAATTTCTGACGGAGATATCAATTATTTCATTTTTTCTTCTAGTAATTTAGAAGAAGAACAAAAAGAGATCCTTTCACAACTAGACTTTGAAGAAATTAAAGACAATTTGTTTATCTCAGAAAGAGATACTTATAATCCAAATGAAATTCTAAAAGTGATAAAACCTTTATTTTCTAAAAAAGAAGAAGAACTTTGGATTGATGCAATAAAAGACATCCATACAATTAATGAAAAATATTTATATACAAATGGCTCTTGTTTATTTAATTTAAGTTATGATCATATTCTTATTCCTCTAAAATGGCATGGAAAATTAACAACTGAAAAAATAGAATTACAAGATTTTATCGATGATTTAAACAAGCTGATAAGGCAGAGTTGTAAAAATAAAAAGACCAATAGATTCGATATCGATTATAAATATAAAGGGCATGATTTTTGGAAAATTGTATCTTCCCTAAGAAATCGTAAATCACATATATCAACAGAACATGGCATTGAAGGGGCAATTGATCTTATAAAGAAAGAGAGGGAAGCTTATAAACTTCTTATAAATAAAGAAGCTCCAGATTTAAATATTCCATTTGATTTTATAAATGCACAAACTAAGCTTTTAGAATATTGCCATGATTTTTTGAATAAAATTTTAGAGGATTTATAATGGTAATATTTGCTAAAAGACACGTTAAATGCCAAAATGAGTTCTTTCAAACCATTGAAGGACATACTATTGATTCATTGAAAATTCTAAGAGCCTATATCGAGAATAATCATGAAATAATAACACAATTTTGTGAAAGATGGAATTTGGACAAAGAACTTTTTTTAAAAAATCTATTCATTAGTATATATTTGCATGATATAGGAAAACTTACAGAACAATTTCAAAGCAATATTAGCCAAGGAAAATCTTCTCAAAAATATCCACATGCGTATTATTCTTTCTTTTTGTTAAATAATATAGAATATGCCCAATTATTAGATATTCCTATAGAAAAATTAGCAGTTTTAGGACATCATACTCAGCTTCATGCTACTATTTATGACAATGATGAGAACTTCGGGAAACCAAGATTCTTAAATAATGATGTATCAGAATTCGTTGAAAATTCGATTAACACATACACAGAAATGGGGTTTGAAAAATATTTTAATTTTGAGGGTTTAGAGATAAATAAAAATAATATTAAATTTAAGTCAACAAAAGCAAGGGTTTTATTGAACAAAACGAAAAAAAGAACTTCTAAATTTAAAGAAAATATAATTTTAAAATCAATTTTTACCTATTTTTTCTCAATCCTCCAGCTTTGTGATGATTACTCAAGTGCGAATTTCTCTAAATTCATCGAAAGTTATAATGGAGATATTAAGCTTTTTGATTCTGTTATAGATAATCCTGAAGACTATGTTACCAAATTAAACATAGAAAATCCGATAAAAGTTGTTTTAGGTAATCATGAACCTCATGATTTCCAATCAGAACTTTTTGAAGAATCATCTAAATTTTCAGTTTTATTTGCTCCTTGTGGAAGGGGAAAAACTGAAGCATCTCTTTTATGGGCTTTAAATTCTATGCAAAATTATAATAGAAATAAGATAGTTTTTGCTTTGCCCACACAGGTAACGAGCAATGCTATGTGGGAAAGATTATGCAAAATGTTTGGTAATGGAAAGTCTGACAAAGAAAGAATTAAGGATGGCATGAAATACGTAGGTTTATTTCATGGAAAAAGTTTTATAAAACTTAAATCCGAAGCTAAGAAAGATAATGAAGATTTAAATAAAGAAGATATTGATGAAATACAAGGAGATGTGTTTAAAGGAAATATATTTTTTAAGCCCATAACTGTAACAACCATTGATCATTTGATTTATTCTTTTGTTCATGGCTTTAGACAGGCTGATTTTGCTTTGGGAAACCTGCAAAATGCTACAATAATTTTCGATGAAGTGCATTATTATGAAAAGCATACTCTTAATCATTTAACCACTTTATTTAGGCTACTCAAACAATTTGACATTCCTCATTTACTAATGTCCGGAACACTACCTGATTTTATCAGAGATGAGCTGGAAGATTACATTGAAGTTGTTGATGAAGAAGGTATTGAATATACTCCTTTTTCTTTTAATCTAAGTGATGAAAATATAATAGAAATCATAAAGTCTAAAGATAAAAATGAAAAAGATGTATTAATCAACCAAGATATTCTTGATGAAATTATAAATCAATATAATGTTGGTTTAAATCAATTTATCATTTTAAATACCATAGAAAGAGCTCAAGAATTTTATAAGATATTAAAAAGTAATTTAGAAGAGAATTATGATGATCCAAATCTAATTTTATATCATTCTCAATTTATTTACAAAGATAGAGTAGAAAAAGAATCTGAAATAAAAAGTAAATCTGAAAAAGCCCCTTTCATCTTAATAGCAACTCAAGTGATTGAAATATCCTTAGACATATCTTGTGATATGATGTATACGGAAATAGCTCCTCCTGATGCAATTGGCCAAAGAGGTGGCCGTCTCAATCGAAAAGGAAAAGTTTGCTCTAATGGAGTTCTACATGAAATGAAAATATACACACCTGAAAGTCGGTTTCCATATGATGAAGAACTATTGCGAAAGACGAAAAATAATATTTCTAATGGTCCAACTTCTTATAAAATGATTAAAGAATTATGTGACGAGATATATTATAATTATAAATTAGAAAAAACTAATTTAGAAAAAGTTTTTAAAGAATGTACACTGTTCGGATACCGGCCAATCGAAATAGCTTTTGGAGAAGATGAAGGAAGATTATTACAGATAAGAGAAGATAAAGTTCAAAAAATTGATGTTATTCCTTGCCAGTATTATGAAAATGATGATAATAATCTTACAGTTGAAAATCAGGTTAAAATTCCACTATGGTGGTATAAAAATGACGAAAAAGAGCATGGCAAAGACCTAGAATATTTTGAATTTGTTCCAAAATTGATTGGAAGAAAAGAAAGATGTTATGGGATTTGTAAAATATGTTATGATGATGAAATTGGTTTTAATTATCCTAAAAAGGCCCAATGTACTTTAGATGATAACATTTATTGAAAATGTCCCTCCACATTTCATATCCTCTTATCATATCCATTACACATGTGAATCATTCATATCCAGTTATTATGTAAAAGTTTCTTTATTTTACTCATAAACCTGACCAATCACGTAAGGATTACTCAGAAAGTTGAGTAATTCTGTTCTTTTGTTTGTTACTTTCTCACCTGAAACATATACACAATATCCTGTTTTTCATGTGGAAGGATGTCTTTTAAAACCGTCTCCAGTTCTTCTTTTGTTGCACCACTGGCAACAATTAATCCTTCCAGTATCGCAAACCATCCCTTATTTACACCTATCTTACGGAGTTGTCGTCTGTATCTCCTGGCATGAACTTTACCTGTTTCTTGGTGGTAGATCTTAAGAAGCTCCCTGTCTTTATTGATAATTCGGTCTATTTCTTCTTCATATATCTCCCTGTTACTTTCGCTTTTCAAATAGAACCGTAATACATCAGCATCATTTTTTTCCTGCTCTTTTAGGAGGGGAAGAGATGTGATAATACCATATCTGAATTTAGCTTCTTGATAGGA
>JAAZOT010000090.1 GCA_012797605.1 Spirochaetales bacterium
AAATCTAATAAGACCTGCCGTCTATAATATTAGCAACATACACAGATGAGGTCGTAATCCCTTCATTCAGGTCAATAAATCTAATAGCATCTATTTGATTGCATTCATAAATAAAGAATAAAGAGGCATGAATCGAGAACCTAAAGATAAAATTAATGTGTTATGAAATATAAATATTATAATATAGAATAAAAAAGTTTTGAATTTAGTTAAAATATAAGGTAATAGCATTTTCGACAACCCTAATGTATTTATCTTAAAAAAAAGTATTGGTATAGGTTGTCGAAAATTAAAGAATCTGAAAATCTTTTTGTTCATAACCACATGCTTTAACACCATATTTTATCTGTTTTTGCCAATCTTCTTCACATACATTTATATATAAAACATAATCATCTATCATTATAACTTTCTGGACTCTGTATCTAAGTCTTTGTATAACATCAGAAGAAGCAAATATTTCAAATACTGATTTTTGGACTCTGATACCATAATTTTCCATTATTTTGGCGACCTTTCTTAATCTTTTATTATCCCTTATATCATATAAAACAATCCATTTTTCTGATTTTGTTGATATCTTGTCTTGATTTCTAAATGGATCGATAGAAATTAATTTTCCATTCTCTTCAAAATCCATATTTGTAAGATTAACTCAATATTTTATACTTTTTCTTTTTTATCAAAGGACTTTAAAAAATATAATTTTCAAATTTCCAATTTACATTTAACATTACTTTTTCATAAAATCGTAAACATTTCAATCTTATCAAAAATACCTGTTCCATCTGCAAAAGCTTTTTCAAGACACCTTTCGCATATTGGATAAATATACAACTTATCAGATCTTTCATCAATAAATTTTAGCATTTTTGAAATAATATCATCAAGTATCTCTTCATTTACTACACATTGAAAAATAGATTTTTGAACATTCAATCCATATTGCTTTAAAAACTTATGAAATTTTCTTCTTCTTTTATTATCAGTTATATCGTATGCAACAAAGTAGTTAAGCATAATTTTTACCTATATATAAATGGTTTATAAGTCGATTCCTCTTGATTTATAAATCTTTTATAAACCCCAACTTGTTCTCTTATCAACTTCCAATATGACACAGTCCTTCCACTTGATGGAGACAATATAGTAGAAGCCATTTTCTTTTCAAACCCTTCTATGCATTTTCTAAGACCATCTTCATTAAGAAGCACTCCCTTTGAACTTTTAACTAACTTTTCATCACAGCAATTTTCAGATTTTTCCTCCTCAAAACCAGTAGCAACCTTTCCTTCATCTTCTAAAGGATTCTCATCACTATCTGTACTAAATTCGACAGTCCTAAAGTCTTCCTTATCAAGAATTCCTAAGTTAAATAAAGAGATTGTCAAAGTATCTACAATTGGGACTCTAAATTCTTCCATCAAATCAAAGGACAATGTTCTTTTACCATAGTCAATTTCATGAAACATCCCAATATATGGATCAAGATCCTCCGATTCTATAGCAGAGTCAACCCTTTGATATAACAGGGTATATAGGAAACTTAAAACAGCATTAACATTATCCCTCGGGGGATTTCTACTTCTTCCATTAAAGACCGCCCAATCCTGAATAATATCCTTCCCAAAAACAGAAAAGTAATTTTTTGCACCAAAACCTTCATAACCCCTTAATGTTTCAACATCTTTAGCTTGATCAATATATGGAAAAAGATTCTTAATATTATCTATAGCCTTATAAATTGATTGTTCATCAAACTTATTTTTCCTCTTAATCCTATGCAAAAATGTAACCTGATTTTTTAATTTGACAGCAGTTATCTCTTTTGAAAAAGAAAGCCTTGCATTGTAATCATTTAATAGTTTATATTGCTTTAATCTTAAAAATACATTCTTTTTCTCAGAAAATGTAAGTTTCCCATTAAACTTTCCATTTGTACTTAAAAAAACAGTATCTATCTGATGTTTCATAAGAAGAGATAGGGCAGATGCAGTGATATCTACCTTCCCTATGAATATCAATCCCTCAGTCCTAAAAGGAAAGATAGTTGAAGTATACTTCTCTGTTTCAAATATAAGTGTATCCCCTTTCTTCGAAAGCTTGCCATAATTCGAAACAATATAAACCGATGGCATATTTAGTCCCTTGTTA
>JAAZOT010000091.1 GCA_012797605.1 Spirochaetales bacterium
ACATTATCTCCTAGTTCTTTTGATTTAGTTATATCATCTCCACCATATTGTAATAGATATGATTATACTAGGACTTATGCTCTAGAATTAGTTTTCCTTGGAGCCGGGGAGGAAAAAATAAAGGATTTAAGGCAATCAATGCTTTCTTGTACAGTGGAAAACAGAAATAAAAAAGAATATTTAAAAAATTTGTATAAGAAAGATAATTTTGAAGAAATAGAAGATGTTTTTTACTCTGTTCATGCTTTGCAGGAAGTTCTGGATATATTAAAAGTTTATAGAGATGAAAAGAAATTAAATAATTCGTATATTTACCGAATGGTTAAAAATTACTTTTATGAACATTGTTTTGCGATTTTTGAGTTTCACAGACTTTTAAAAGATGGTGGAATCGTTTATTATGTTAATGATAATGTAAGATATGCAGGAGAAGTTGTACCTGTAGATCTTATATTAACTGAAATTGCTGATAATTTCGGTTTTGGAGAAATGAAAATCCTTAAACTTGCTAATGGAAAAGGAAATAGCAGCCAACAAATGAAAACACATGGAAGAACAGAATTAAGAAAATCCATCTGTTATTGGAAGAAATAAAATGACGAAAAAAGATAAAGATCTAATTGAAACTCATAAGATTAGATATAGGCTAAGATCCACCTTTTTTTATAATAAATTAAATGAATATCACACTTATGAATTTCCTCAAATTATTACAGAATTGATACCGGTATCAAATAACTATGACTGGACAGGTTATGATAAATGGGGAGTAAGTGAAGAAGCTTTCCAGGCTATTAAAGAAAGTAAATTGAGTCCAATTAAAGTCTTCTCTCATCCAAGATTATTAAGAGAACATCCAATTTTAACAGGTTATTATCGAAATGTTTCTGTTTTATCGCAAAAAGCAGTGTCATATCTTGTAAATATTCATCCATTAAGGTTTGAAAATGATAATGAAATTGATATGGGAGAAGGGAACGCATTAGTTCTATCTCGACTTTTCAATGAGCATGTTTCATTAATTATTGAAAATGTTTTAGGTAATATTAGTGAAGAAGATATCAATGGACTACTTTTTGCATCAACCGGAGCTCAGATTGATGGTTCTTGGAGAAATGCGATTGGAGAAGAATCAGAAAGAATAGTCCGAAAAATGTTAATTAAAAAAGCTATTGAAATGTCCGTATTAACTGCATTTAATAAGAAAAGCGGAGAAGTTGAACAGTTAGGAGAAGCAATTTCAGATCATATAGAAAGAATAAAAGAATATAAAGGATTTACATTGAATAATAAAAAATCTGTTTTATTTTCGAGTGAACCTGATATTTCTTTAATTGATACGGATGGATCTACAATTGCTGCAATAGAGATTAAAGGTGGTGCAGATCCTGCAGGTGCTCTAGAAAGGTATGGAGCTGCAAAGAAATCCTTTGAAAATTCTTTAAATGACAATGAAGATGTAGAAACCGTCTTAGTAGCTAGTTGTTTGACGCCAGAAGTAGAATCGAGATTAGGAAAAGATAATGAAATTAAAACATATTTTAATCTAACTAGTTTATTGGTTCACAAAGAAGAAAAAGAAAGATTCCTTAATTATATTTTTAAAAAGCTTTTAGACTTATAACATATTAGATATTCTTTTCTGAGCCAGAAAGATTCCCCAGATCAACA
>JAAZOT010000092.1 GCA_012797605.1 Spirochaetales bacterium
AAATATATACGAAGAAACTAAAGAAAAACTTAAAAAGTATGAAATCTTAAAAGATAGAAAAAACAAAAAATTTATTGAAAAGGAAGATCTAAAAAAGGAGATAGAAAGTTTAAAAAAAGAAATAAATCAAATTTTTGAAAATTTGTTAAAAGAAAAAGTTGATACTCAGAATTGGGAAAATTGCTTAAATAATGTTAAAATGCAAGCTTATGAGATCTCTAACGAAATATCTAAAATTCAAGGTGAACTAAATGGACTAGCAGTAGATAAGGAAGAATATAAAATGAAAGATAATAATATCACTTTTTCTCAGCAAAAACTTGAATATATAGAAAAAGAGATTGAGAATACAAAAAATAAAATTGCACAGATAGAACAAAACAACATAAGCATAAAAGCAGAACTCTCATCAAAAACTGGACTTGATATTAGTTCAAATATAAATGAGTTAATTAAAAGAATCTATCAATTAAAAGAAGAGTATTTAAAAACTAAGAATCAAGTTGAATCTAAAATTATATCTACTATTCTTGTTTATGAAAGTATTTTAGAACTTAAAAAACAGGAAGATGAAAAACTTAAGATCTTTTTACAATCGGATCTTATAAAAAGTAGTATAAAGAAGATGACTTCAAGGTATAATGAAATTTCATATGAAAGTATTTATGAAATTAGTGATATTAAAAGTTATGAAAATGTTGATACCAACAAAAATAGTAGTAAAAATAGAATAAAAGATTTTGAAATTTTTATAACAGATGGTTATGAAAAATTCAATGTTAAGGATATAAGTACTGGAGCAAAAGAACAATTGATGCTTGCACTAAGAATAGGTTTTTTAAAGTATCTGTTAAAAAATAAGAGTGGCTTTCTTATTTTAGATGATGCGTTTCAACATTCTGACTATGAGAGAAGAAAAATATTAATTGATTCTTTAATAGAGCTATTAAAAGATGATTGGCAAATATTTTATTTCACTATGGATGATAACTTAAAAAATTTGATAAGAGAAAGGATTAAAAATAGTGGTTATGAGCTTTTTGAAAAATTATTATAATAAATTTGAATTTATAAATTTAATTTTTTTTTAATTATCTAAAGTAAAAAGCAAAGTTGAACAATATATTAAAGGTTTAAGGATTTTTGTATTTGTTTAAGAAAAACATATCTGGAGTAAAAATATGTTAGTTAGGAAATTAATAGGAGAAAAATGTTACCTTTCTCCATATGATGTATCATATTCTGAAATCTTTTATAGATGGGTAAATGACCTTGATGTCGTTTCTTCTATTAGTCTTGCAAATAAGACTATCTCTTTTGAAGTAGAAAAAGAAATCATGTCAAAACTCTCAAAGGAGCATAGCTATTTAATAGTTGATAAAGTTGATGATAAAGTAATAGGTGGATGTGGTTTTTTTGATATTGATCATATTAATAGGACTTCATTAGTAGGAATAATAATCGGAGATAAAAATAAATGGGATAAAGGTTTTGCAACAGATGCACTGAAAACTCTTTGTGCTTTTGGATTTAATTACTTAAATTTACATAATATTATGCTAACCGTATATTCTTTCAACAAGAGAGCTATAAGATGTTATGAAAAAGTTGGATTTAAAATTATTGGAAGGAGAAGACAAAGTTTTTATCAAAATGGAATATATCATGATGAACTTTATATGGACATAATTTCAGATGAATTCAAAAATCTATGGAATATTTAATAATTTAAAAATAGATAATTTAGGGTTTTTGAAAAATTAAAAATAATAGAAATGTTTTTTGGTTTCTTAATAGGAAATTAGATGAAAAAATTTTTGAATTTCTTTTTAATCTTTTTCTCAATAGTTTTATTGGTTGCACTATCTAGATTTAATTACTTGATTTTTCATACAATAGTTGAGCTATTGTCTATTAGCTTAGGAATTTCACTATTATTTTTTACTTTTACAAAAATTAAAATCAATGAATTAACTAAATTTGAAATATTAGCTTTATCTTATGCATTTGTTGCAATTATAGATTTAATGCACACCTTAACTTACAAAGGAATCGGTGTTTTTAATAGTATAACAGCTAACGAACCTACCCAATTTTGGATATCTGCAAGATTTTTAGAATCAGTCTCAATATTATTTTTTACATTATTTTTTCATAAAAAGGATATAGAAAAAAATATAAAGAAATTATTTTATTTTGTTTTTTTTATACTATTAATCTATTTAATCTTTTCAATCTTATCTATTCTTGTTTTCGATTTTTTCCCAATCTGTTTTATAGAAGGATATGGGTTAACTAAATTTAAAAAAATCTCTGAATACATTATAATTTTTATACTCTTAATATCATTAATCTTGAGTAAAAATAATGATGATGGCTCATTTCATTATTATCGATACGCTATCATTTTTACAATATTTTCTGAATTCTGTTTTACATTATACAAAGATGTTTTCGGTTTATATAATATGACTGGGCATATTTTTAAATACTTATCCTTTATATTAATTTATAGATATGTTATGGTTAATATTATCGAAATTCCATATTCAAGGATAAAAACATTAAATACTCAGCTCCAAAAAGAAAAGCAAGAGTTGATTTTAGCAAAATCAGAGGCTGAAAAAGCGAACAAAGCAAAATCTGCTTTTATCTCAAATATAAACCATGAGATAAATACACCATTAAATGCTATTTCAGGATTTTCTTTTATTTTATTCAATGAATTAGATGATTCTGAAAAAAAAGAATTATGTCAAAATATATTTGATGCTTCTCAAAATTTATATAAAATTTTTGAAAATCTAATAACAGTGTCCGAAATAGAAATTGGAGAATACAAGATTGAATGGAACAATGAGAATTTGAAAAATTTCATTGAAACGTTTGTCGATGTTTATATGGGAGATGCTAACGCTAAAGGGTTATATTCAAAATGTGAATTGCAAGATAATCTTGATAAAATTATCCCAGTTCCGACAAATGTCATTGGGATAATAATTGCAAATCTTTTGGGCAATGCGATAAAATTCACTGATAAAGGTTTTGTTTCTTTTTCTGCACGACTCGAAGAAAATTTTCTCTATATGAATTTTAAGGATTCAGGAAATGGAATAGATATAGCTTCATATTCAGATTTAATAAATCCTTTCAACATTGGGGAGTATTACTTAAATAAAACTCATGATGGTATAGGGCTTGGCCTTTCATTAGTAAATAAACTTGTGAAACTTATGAATGGTAAAATAGATTTTAATTCTAAAATTGGTGAAGGTTCTGAATTTTCAATCATCATTGATATTGATAAGGGAAAATATGAAAATCAAAATTAAAATTAGATTAATTAGATTTTGTTAATAATTTAAATAACATATTAAAAATCAATATTCATATTGAACTTATCAAATAAAAACTATCAATTAAATTTACAAAGAATAGTTGTTTTAATAAAAAATAATAATATATAGGTTAAACAAATTTTTTAATTTAATCTTGATATTGCTTGAATAATATTTTAAAGGGATTTAAATTTTGATAAAAAAAGATTTTCTTGACATATTTTCTCTATTTATTATCAACTGGTAAATACCAATATTATAAAAATACAAGTGGACTATACCAGTATATTTAATAATTTTTCATTTAACAAAGAAAATAAGGTTCCTTATTATATTCAGCTTTCAGAATTTATAAAATATAGTATTCAGAACAATACCTTAAATTTTATACCATCCGAGAGAGAATTATCATCTTTTCTTTCTGTTTCGAGATTAACTGTAAGTAAAGCATATGAAAAACTTAAGAAAGATGGGATTTTATATTCAAAAAAAGGAAGTGGTTATTTTATAAATAAAGATTCAATACTTTTTTTATCCAGTAAAAAAACCAAAGCCTTTTTTTTAATAAATCAATTGATTGATAATTTATTAAAAGAAGATTTCTCATTTAATGATATAAAAAATTTCTTTAACTCCATATTATCTTACCAAGAAATAAAAAGTGAAAACATAAACATAGCATTCATCGATTGTAATCCAGAATCTTATTTTATAATAAAAAATCAAATAAAAAAATTATTTAAAATAAATTCACATTTTCTTCCAATAAGTTCTTTACTAAGAAACCATAATAATAGGTCAATATTGGATAAGATTTCCGGCTTTGATATAGTTCTTACAACGAAAAAGCATTATAATGAAATTAAAAATCATTTAAAAAATTTGGTTACAGGAAAAGATAAAAATGATTTTAAAAGGATAGATAATTTAAAGTTTTTTGATGAGTTTAAATTAATAAAAGTTCATATTGAACCAGATCCAGATACTTTAATAAAGATTGCTAAAATTCAAAAGAATTCAAAAAAACTTGTTATTTGTTATTCAAAAAGATTTGCAATAATCGTAAAAGAATATCTTGAAAAAATTAATGATCTTTCTAATACTGAATATTTAATTCTAGAATCATTATATAAAACAAATAAAGGTAATCTTTTTGAAAATACTATAGATATCAATCAAGAAGATAAGATTGAGAGACTTGTAAAGAATAAACTTGAAGAAATAGATTACTTAATAATTCCAGCAGAGTTTAAGGTTTTAGAATATAAGGATTATATTTATCAAAATTTTAAAATAGATAGTTTTAATGAAAACTTACTTATATTATTCGAAAGGCTTCAGAAAATCTATTCAGATAAGATCATCAGTTTTAATTACAAAGTAGATAATGGATCATTAATTTTAATTGAAGATAAAATAAATGAAATCAATAGCAAAAGATTGAAAGAATATATTGAAAAAGGGGTTATTGATGAAGAAAATTAATATAGTTACTGGAGTAATAGGGAGTGATTGTCACGCTGTTGGGAATAAGATAATTGAAAAAGTATTTTCTGAGGCTGGATTCAATGTTATTAATCTTGGTGTGATGGTAAGTCAAGATGAATTTATTGATGCAGCTATAGAATCAAATGCGAAAGCAATACTTGTTTCTTCCCTTTATGGACAGGGGGAGTTGGATTGTGAAGGTTTAAGATCTAAATGTGTAGAAAGAGGAATAGAAAATATCATTTTATATATTGGAGGAAATCTTGTAGTTGGTAAGCATGATTTTAAAGAAGTAGAGGAAAAATTTAAGAAAATGGGTTTTAATAGAGTATTTAGTCCTGATGTAG
>JAAZOT010000093.1 GCA_012797605.1 Spirochaetales bacterium
GTATGAATTGTAAAATATTACTTAAGCTTTTTCTTGATAGATTGTAAAAAATTATGTCATAAGAATAAGAATTTTGTGAAAACAGATTTTCTAAAAAGCTTTTTATTTCATCTATTTCATTTATTTCAACTTCTTCAAATTCTATACCATTATCTTTTAAGTAATTCTTATAATATTTAAATAACTCAAAGCTAAATTCCAAACATATTTTATTTATTCTACTATTGGAGTCTTTATTTGAAGCAACTAAAATTTCTGGATTTGCAAAAGAGATAAAAATTGTAAATTTGCTCTTATTGTTTTCAGATTTCTTATAGATTATATCTAAAATTGATCTAGCTTCCTTTACAATATCATACTTTGAAATAAGATTTTTGCACTGAAAAGTAGGAATCTGATTCTTAAAATTATTTGGGATAAATTCGATTTTAATATCTTTCTCATCTATTAATTTTTCATCATCATTTGCTATGCTTAGATTTATAAATATGGTTTTTTTTTCTATATTCACTTTGCAAATTACCTTTAAAGTTAAATTTTTTCTACTTATTTATATTTATAGTAGTAAATCCGAATCGTTAAATTTTAAGTATAAAAAGTTAAAATTGCTATCTATTTATATTTTAACTCAATAAAAACTATGGTATCTGGTGAAATAGGTGTCCCTGGTAAAACGGATTGAGAAACAACAAAACCAGAACCCTTTAACTTTATTTTAATGCCAAGTTTGGAAGAAAGATAAATCACTTCTTTTAATGATAGCCCCGTAAAATCTGGCACAGAATCTTTATTTATTATCCTATTTGACGCATTTTGGTATAAATCATCGAGGGCTTTATCATCATTTTTCATCTCAGAAATACTAATTGGTTTTATATTTTTAATCTTCAAGTAAGAAACTAAAGTTTCGACAACATTTTTAAAAACAGGTGCAGAGGCTGTTCCCCCATATCTATTTTTCTTTGGATTTAAAAATCCAATATAGATAGAATAAGTGTTTCCAGAGAATTCAAAAAACCCTAGAAATGAAGTGTAGATTTGATTGGGATCATATCCTTTACCTTTTAAATAAGGTACTTGAGCAGTCCCAGTTTTACCTCCAACAATAGCTTTATCTGTATATGCAGATTTACCTGTTGCATCATCACCTTTAAGTGCATCAATTAGAAGTTGTTTTATTGTTTTTGATGTGTCAAAAGATAAGACTTTTCTTATAATTTTTGCTTTTGTTTTTTCCGAAACAGAATTTTTAAGGTTTTTCTCTAAAACAAGATAAGGCTCATATAAATCTCCACCATTTAATAGAGAATTGAATGCTGTT
This sequence comes from Spirochaetales bacterium, assembly GCA_012797605.1. GTDB lineage: Bacteria > Spirochaetota > JAAYUW01 > JAAYUW01 > JAAYUW01 > Exilispira. The sequence goes on from JAAZOT010000093.1 coordinate 1,322, forward strand.
ATCAACTGTATGGCTGATACAGAAATCTCTTGCCCTATATTTATTATTGATCTTGTCATTTTAGTCCATTTATTTAAGGGTTTAAGTATCCCTTCAGGTTCGGCTGGATATTGAAATCCAGTCTTTGACCCAAAATTAAAATTTCTAATATATGAATACAGATCTTTAGTATTCATTTTCATTGAGGCTTCTATTATTCCGACATTACATGATTTTCTTATTATATCTTTTAAGTTGACTCTTCCATGAATGCCAGTATCATTTATAATTAAGTTTTCAGTAACATTATATTTTCCAGAACAATAAAAATAATCATTGAATGAAATATTTGAACTATCTAAAAGTGCTGCTGCAACAAATACTTTAAAAGTGGAACCTGGCTCAAAGACATTCAATACAGCCCTGTTTTTTCTTTTCTCTATAGAGTAAGTTGAATATAAATCTGGTTTAAATGAAGGCCAGTTTGCGAGAGCTAAAATTTGACCATTTTGGGCATCAGAAATTACACCAATAGCCCAATCCGCTTCTTCTTCTTCTCCTTTCTTCATAAGCTGGTTATAAAGGACAAATTGCATAAAACTGTCTATAGTAAGCTTTATTGAATAATCATCGCCTTTAGAAAGGAACTGATCATAGTAAAACTCAAGACCATCAAGACCATGATTGTACTTATCTACAAAACCTAAAAGTGGAGCTATGGATTCTGACATTGGATATTCTCTTAAAATATCAGTTCTATAATATACACCAGTAAGTTTTAAACTTAGGATTTTCCCAAGTGTTTCTTTGTCAATTTTTTCTGCTATTTCTAAATATCTCTTATTTTTATTGGATTTAATTTTTGAATATAACTCATCATATTGATAATCTGTAAAAGGAGCCAACTTTTGGCTAGTATCCTCAATGTTTTTTATCACATAAGGATCGATAAAGACCGTATATACTAAGAAATTTCCAGCAAGTAGATTTTCATCTTTATCTATTATCTGTCCTCTTTGTATTGAACCAATAGTATTTTGAAAGGGATTACCTAAATCTTTCATCTTTATTGAAACATAGACCAATCTAAAAGAAATGATGACAAAAAGAATTAGAAAAAGAATAAATACTACTTTCAATCTTGATTCAAATAATGCTATCATCTTATTTTATTAAATTGTATAGTATTCCACATGCTTCAAATGTCGAATAAGATGTTGAATATATGGGGATTCCATTCTCATCTGCTTTTGATATTGTTTCTTCATCAGGTTTTGAATCTGAAGTTAAAATTATCGCTGTGAGATCCTTTAATGTTGCAACAGCAACAATATTGGGGTGCTTTTGAATAGTAAACCAGATAGAACCTGCATCTGCTCTTCCCATGACATCTGATAGCAAATCAGAAGCATAACCCCAGCTTATATCAAAATCTTCACCACCAAATTTGGTATGTTTTTCAAGTTTTAATGGTTCGATGATTTCCGAAAGCTTCATATCATCCCTTTATTTATTTTTTTTACAATAACCTTATTTTTCCAAATTTCAAGATAAAGAATTTGGTATTAAAGAATTTAATATAATGAATAATCATTAATTTCGAATTAAAAGCATTTATGATAAATTAAAAGTATATAGCAAAAACCTATTGACAATAAAGAATTATAAGGTATTTTAATAGCACGGAGAGATGGCCGAGTGGTTGAAGGCGGTAGTCTTGAAAACTACTGTACTCGTAAGGGTACCGGGGGTTCAAATCCCTCTCTCTCCGTTTTTTTTATTTTATTTTTTTTTATTTTATTTGTATATATTTTTTTCACTTTTTTTTATTTTTTATCAATTTTTTTGATTTTTATTCCATATTTAAGGTTTTTATTTTAATAAATGGAGAGGTGCGAGAGTCGGTCGAATCGGGCTCCCTGCTAAGGAGTTATACCCCAAAAGGGTATCGGGGGTTCGAATCCCCCCCTCTCCGTTTTTTTTATTTTACCTCTATTATTTTTGCTTTCGTTATTTCTAGCAAATCATTTGAAGATATCTTGAAAACGCTGTTTGGAGTTCCAGCTGCAGCCCAGACAAATTTAAAATTTAGCAGTTCCTTATCCATATAAATATCTATAATATTCTTATGACCAATAGGCGGCACTCCTCCTATTGCGAAACCAGTTCTATCTCTTACAAAATCCGCATCTGCTTTTTCAATTTGTTTACCAATTATTTGACTAACTTTGATTTCATCCACTCTATTTGCTCCACTCACGAGAATTATTATTGGTTCATCTTCATTTTTTATCTTGAAAACAAGAGATTTTACTATTTGTGATACTTTACAATTTAATGCTAAAGCCGCATCTTTCGCAGTTTTAGTGGTCTGATCAAAAATAATTATTTCGGTATCAAGTTTTTGCTTTTCTAACTGTTTTATGACTCTATCACTCATAATCTAATCCATTTATATATTTATATATTTATATATTTTTATATTTATATTTTTCTGTACCATGCCTTATTTTTGTATTGTTTATTATAATTTCTTAAAAAATTTTTGTAAAAATTTATTTTAAAATTAATTTTTTCCAAAAACCTCAAATTGTTAAAAGACAAGCCTTCATATAGAATCTAACATTCTGAAAAATATAATAATTATATATGGATGAATAAACTAAAAAAATTATATCAATTATGATGAAACAACTTTAGTAGAAGCTAAGCCAATATTCTTTTCTGTCCCATTTCATAAAGTTTTTTCAATGTCCCAGCAGGATCTTTCCTTTTTGCAAGGAGGATCATGGCTGCTATTATATATGGTTTATAACTTGCTTCATCATATGTATCTTTTCTATATTTATCAAAAACGACTTTAGATACCTCTCCAGCCTTACAGGATATATCAGTTATATCTGCTGGAAGACAATGCATATAAAGTGCATTTCCATTTTTTGTAAGGTTCATCATCTTTTCATTACATTCCCAATCCATAAATTTTTTGTTATTTTCAAGGCACTGTTTTTCAAGTTCTTTTAATCCAGATTGATCATTTGCCTTTAATAGTTCGACTCTTTTCTCCATAACACTAAAAGGTGCCCAACTTTTTGGATAAACAATATCGGCATCCTTAAAAGCTTCCTGGATAGATGAAACCACTTTAAAACTTCCACCACTTTGATTTGCATTATTTTTAGCAATCTCATAAGTTTGAGGTAACAGATCGTAACCCTCAGGATATGCAAGAACTACATCCATGCCAAATCTAGTGAATAACCCGATAATACCTTGAGGTACGGATAAAGGTTTACCATATGAAGGAGAATAAGCCCAACTCATTGCGACCTTTTTACCTTTTAAATTTTCAATTCCATTAAAATAGTTTATCAGATGGAGAAAATCTGCCATTGATTGAGTAGGGTGATCTATATCACTTTGAAGGTTTACTATTGTTGGTCTATCTGGTATAACCTGTTTTTTAAAAGCATCATCTAAAGCTTCTCCAAACTCACGCATATAACTGTCACCTTCACCAATAAACATGTCATGCCTTATACCTATAACTTCACTTAAAAAACTTACCATTACAGCAGTTTCTCTTACAGTTTCTCCATGAGCAATCTGACTTTTACCTTCATCAAGATCTTGAACATAAAGCCCAAGCATATCACAAGCAGATGCAAAGGAGAATCTTGTTCTTGTAGAATTATCCTTAAAAATGGATACTGCAAGACCAGAATCCCATAGTCTTGTGCCTGATGAACTATATCTTAATGAACGCAAAATCTCTGCAACTAAAAATGTAGCTAGGATTTCATCGTATGTTTTTTCCCATGTCAAAAGAAAATCTTTTTGATACATATCAATTTTAAGATTTGAAAGTATATCAAGCTTTTCAGTTAATTCCTTTTTCTCTATTAATTTATAAGGCATAAAACCTCCTCTTTTCCTCTTTGCTTTTTCGCATTATTTCAAAATCCTTTTTTCAAATCATTAAAACTACTTTTTTTTTATTAATCCATCCTTATTTACCTATATATTCTTGCCTTATCATATTTATTACTTATCATATTTATTTTTTCCTTATCATGTTCTTAGCAAATAACAAAAGGGAAAGCAGAGTAAAAAGCTGAAGCTTTTACTAAATCCTCTATTCTTACTTTTTCATTTGGTGCATGGGCTTCTTTTTCATCGCCAGGACCAAAACCCATAGATGGAATCTTATGAAGCCCTGCAACAGCGACACCATTTGTCGAAAAAGTCCATTTATCTATCATTGGTCGTTTATCAAAAAGATTTATGTATGTTTGCTTAGCAATTTCTATCAAAGGATGACTTTCTGGATATACCCAGGTTGGGAAGTATAAATCTTGAGAAAATAGCTTTTTCTTCCAGCTTGGTTTTGAATATTTTGGAACAGTCACTTCTATTTTATCTTTATCTAAACCTGTTGCCTCTGAAATATATGATTTTACTTGCTCTACTGCAATTTCTCTTGTCTCTCCTTCAGTAAGTCTTCTATCGATATATAATCTTGCGATGTCTGGAACTGAACATTGAGAAGGGCCTTTTACATCCATCATTGAAACTGTAATTGTTCCTTTGCCTAAAAAATTATCCTTATCTGGTTTTAATTCGGAATTTAGTTTTTCTATAGCTAAAGCTGCTCTTGATGCAAGATACGCAGCTGAAACTCCACGCTCTGGAGCAGAACCATGACAAGAAACCCCTTGAAGTTTGACTTCCATCTCCATTCTACCCCTATGCCCTCTATAAATATTTAAGCTTGTTGGTTCTGTCGAGATAAAAAAATCTGGAATAAATTTTTCTTCTTCAATTAGATATTTCCAGCACAATCCATCGCAATCTTCTTCTATTATAGTAAAACTAAACCATACAGAATAATCATTGAAACCTTTATAGCCAATATCCTTCAATATTTTAATTGCAGTAATCATAGAAGCGGCACCGGCTAATTGATCAGATGCACCTCTTCCGTAAACATATTTATCATCAAAATCGCCAGAAAATGGATCTTTTTCCCATAATTTCCTATCTCCAACATCAACAGTATCAATATGGGCATCTATGACTATTTTTTTGTTCCCCAAACCAACTCTTGCGAGACAATTTCCTAGTCCATCTATTCTAACCTCGTCTGCACCAGCTTTTTTGCATAAATTTTTTAGTAGGATTATTCTATCTTTCTCATCATTGCTCATTGCCTTAACTTGAATTATTTTAGAAAGATTTTTAACCGTATAATCTTTCAATTCTAAAGATTTTGAATTGATTTTTTCAAACAAAGTTTTATCAAAACTATTTTTATCCATAAGAACTCCTTTTTATATTAATTCTTTACCTTTATGTTTTAATATCACTTTATTATAATCAATCTACATTATTTCAGTCGTTTTTTTCAAAGAACATTGTTTTAATATAACTTTATTATAAATATTCAAATCAACTTCTCCATCTTCTCAACAAGTCGGATAGCCTGTTCCTTAGAATTCTTAAAAATATCATTTAAATCAAAATCGAACTTTCTATCTTTCAAAACAACCTTTCCATTTATTATAACGGTATTTACAAAACCAGAATTAAAACCAAAAATAAGATGAGAAGCTATATTATCTGGGCTTATGTATGTTGGGGCTTTGTAATCCCATATAACAAGATCTGCGACAAATCCTTTTTCTATTTGACCAAAATGAAGATCAGAAAAATATCTATTCAAAATAATATTTCCATTGCTAAACATTTTTAAAAACTGCGATATAGGGATTTTCCCTCCATTATCCTTATGCTTAAAAAAAGAAGTAGCAAGTTCTGCGATCAGATCATGATTAATTCCATCAGTCCCTAAGGCAATATTTTTAAATTTCTCAAGATGATTGTTATACCCTACATTGTTATTCATGTTTGACCTTGAGTTATGAACTAAAAAGGCATCGTTTTTATTAATAAGATCAATCTCCTCTTCCGAAAGGTATACTCCATGCCCTATCACTGATTTATCTAAGATCAATGAAAACTGATCTAGCCTTTTAATCGGGTCTTTTTCATGATTAAATCTACTATATGAAGGGTCAAATCTATCTTCCGAGACATGAATATGTAAACCTCTATTTGTCTTAGAACAAATATTGGACAACTTCTGTAATGTTTCATCTGTAAGCGTAAAAGGTGCGTGTGCTCCAATCGATGCTTCTGTCAATCTTTCATTTTTCTTTTTTTTCTTTTTTTCTTCATCTATCAAATTTGCAAAACTTTCATTTTCTAAAATTGCCAACTCTGATTTTTCAAACCCGTTTCTATCTGTTGTTTCATAGCATAAAATTGATCTTATCCCAATTTTTTCAAAACTATCTTTTATTGTTTTTAAACTTCCCTCTATATAGTTTGGGCTAGAATGATGGTCAATTAAAGTTGTAACTCCACAAAGAATAGCTTCTATTGCGCAAACCTGAGCACTTACTTCAACCATCTCTTTATCTAAGCCTCTATCTAAAACCCACCAGAGATTTTGCAATATTTGAACAAAATCATTCATCTTTTTAAATTTAACATTCAATCCTCTTGCAAGAGCTGAATAGATATGAGTGTGAGAACATACTATCCCTGTTGTAACTATCTTTTCTCTTACAATTACCTCACAATTTGGGTAATTTTTTATGATATCTTTACCCTTATCAATAATTTGTCCATCATCAATTACAATATCAACATTCTCTTCAACTTTAGCTGGATCAAATGTTATTATTGTTGAATTTTGAATTCCAATCATAAAAGTTCCTTAAAAAACTTTTTTATTTAATCTGGACATTTCTATTTTAATAAAAAGTTCATATAATACAAGAAAATTATACTTAAAAAAAGCTATTTTTTAAATGAGTTTCTTTCATAAAATAGGTTATTTTCATAACCCTGTATTCTTCTATCTTTTTCTGCCATTTCAAGTCTTTTTAATGCATAAAGACAATATTCTTTCTCAATCTCGACGGCTAGATAATTTCTTTTTAATTTTTTAGCAACAACAGCCGTTGTTCCACTTCCAGCAAAAGGGTCAAAAATAATATCATTTTCATTTGAACTTGCTAAGATGATTCTTGCTAAAAGTTTTTCTGGTTTTTGAGTTGGGTGTGGTGTATTTTCTTTCATAGACCAAAATGGAATTGTTATATCTGTCCAGATATTTGATGGGTAGGTCAACCTATACTTTTCCCCATCTTGAATAAACCAATCTTTTGGTTTACCACCTTCTTTATATGGAGCAATGACCTTCCTCTTTATTTTTACCATATCTATATTAAAAGTATATTTACTTGAAACTGTACAGAAATAGATATCTTCACAATTATTTTTCCAGTTGGTCTTTGCACCTCTTCCTTTTTCTCTTTCAAAAGTAATACGATTTCTGATAATAAAATATTTTTTTAATACATCATACAAAATTGGCGAAGTTTGCCATTCTGAACAGACATATATAGACGAAGTTTCTTTTAATAGTCTTATTATTTTTGAAATCCAGCTATCAACCCATTTATAATATCTATCTTCATCCATCTTTTCAAATTTAAATGAGTTAAAATTTTTGCTTATATTATATGGTGGATCAACAAATAAAAGATCTACAAAATTATTTGGTAAAAAGTCAATTGCTTCAAATATATCTTGATTTATGATTTTATTTAAAATTTCACCATCGTAAGGTAAACTTATCAAGTTTTTTTCATACAATTTTCTTTCGGAATCACTTATAGAAATAGTCCTATTTCTTTCGACAGATTTACTCATTGTAAAAACTAATATTGTAAAAACTATCAATATGGAAGCACATGATAAGGATTAATAGGGTCGAAGTATATCGAAAGGCTCTCACCAATATTTGTTTTATATATTATATCTGCAGTAATTGGAGCTGTTGAAATAATTTTCATAAATGGCATTTCATTTTTCATCTGATCTGAAATCCATATGGTATCGCAAACCAATAGGGTCTGAATATATCCCAATTCATGCATTTCTATCATTCTAGACACACCAGGGCCAGAAAAGACTGGATGGGCTATTGCTATATTTATTTCCTTTGGATTTCTAGCCTTTAATGCTTTTACAAGTTCCAGTATTGAACCCGCGGTATCTATCATATCATCTATTACCCATATTGTCTTATTTTCTATAGGCTCATCTGTGAGTAAAGAAACTCCTTCAATAGTATTGACTCTCGAATAACTCCTTCTTTTATTTGCTATTATAAGTTGGCATCCAAATATATCCGCAAATGCTCTTGCTACCTTTTCCCCACCAGCATCAACAGAACATATAGCCCAATTTTTATGAACCTCATTATGTAAATATTCTCTAGTCTTAACAAACTCTTTAAATATATATTTTTGAATCTGAGGATAAAGAGGGACATCATCTATATAAGCATATACTGGATCAATCATCATCTTTGATTTTTCAGAATGTAACTGATATGTAATAACATGATTGGCTCCAATTGAAACTAAAGTTTTAAAATGAATTGCTAAGCCAGACGAGTTCCTAGCATAAGCTCTATCTGAGCGCGAACAGGATATAAAAGGCTCGATTACAGTTATGCTACCAGCATGGCTTCTTTTAAGTGAATCTATTAAATGGAATAGTTCTATTTTATTTTCATGGGTAGAAAGATTATTAACATTTCTATTGGATGTTCTTTGAATCACATATATATCTTTTTTTCTAACAGAAGAAAGTATTTCTATCTCTATTTCTCCATCTGAAAAGCATTTAACATTTTTTTCTCCATTTAAGTCGACAAATTTGGAGGTATACTCATTCAATCCTCTAAGATTATGTAAAACATCAAGAGAATAATCTTCGGCAGATCTTCCAGAAAATATTTGTATCTTCCCTCTTCCAGGCATTTTCTATCTCCCTAACTTTTATTCTAATAATATTAAATTATAATAAAATTTATACCTTGCTGAGTGGATTTATATTAAAATTTAATGATCTCAGCATTTTCAAGGCTATCCTTTATTAAACTTTCATCAAACCATTTTTCTTCTTCTTTCTTAGTCTCCTCAAGTTTTGGATTTATTATTGGATTTGAAGGAGTAAAAAGAGAACAACAATCCACATATGGTAAAATTGAGGTTTCAAAGGTTCCGATTTTCTGAGCTATTTTGATAGTTTCTTCTTTATCAAAACCTATAAGAGGTCTAATTACAAAAAGGTCAGAAGCGTCTTCTGTGCATTTCAAAGAATTTATAGTTTGAGAAGCTACCTGAGAAAGAGATTCTCCAGTTATAAGACAATCATATTTATAGAATTTTCCGATTCTTGAAGCTATATTCATCATAGCTCTTCTCATCAATATTGTCATAAAAGAGACATTGCATGATGTTCGTATTTTTGTCTGAATCTCGGTAAAAGGAATTATAAAGATTTTACTTCTTGTCTCGTAATCTGTCAATATTTGAGCAAGTTTTATGACCTTTTCTTTTGCTTCCTCTGAAGTAAATGGCGAAGCATGAAAGTAAACAAAATCAACTTTCATCCCTCTTTTCATAGCATAATATGCGGCGACTGGTGAATCTATCCCGCCAGAAAGAAGAACCAGGCTTTTACCTGCAATGCCAACAGGGAGTCCCCCAACACCATATAATTTTTCATAGAATAGATATGCAAAATCATTTCTTATTTCAACATAAAAAGTCGACTCTGGATTTTTAAGTTTAACCTTTGTAGAAAATTCAGGATATTTCTCTATTATAGCTTCTGCCAAAATTCTCGACATATCATCAGAATGAATAGGAAAACTTTTATCTACTCGTTTTACTTCAAATTTAAATGTATTACTTTGTCTTAATTTTGGATTTTCATCGATTATTTCTATCCATCTTTTTTTGATGATTTCTAAATCTTTTTCTATCTTAATTACTTTTGAAAAGGATGTTATTCCTGGAATTTTTAAAAGTTTATTTATCACTGTATCCTTGAAATTATCAACTTCTAAAAATATTCGACCATGAGGATTTACTAAAATTCCTTCTGGAATTTTGTTTTTTATATTTTCTATAAGTTGCCTTTCAAATCTTTTTCTGTTTCCTTTTTTTAAGGCAATTTCACCATATCTAATTAAAATTGTATCCATAGCGACTTAAGTTTTGCCTTTTTCCTTTTTTTTTCAAGAATAATTTTTTTAAATTATATTTTTTTTCTTCATTTTATTAATCAATTTTTTATCCTTCTTTATCTATATTATTCCTCCAATTAAAATTAATATTTTAATTTCATTTTAATTTGCTAATTTGCATCTATGGATAAAAAGATAAAACTAATTTCGACAAAATCTGTTGTTTCTCTCTCTGTAACTGGTTCTTACTGCGAGTTATCTTGCAAACATTGCAATAAAAAATACCTAAATTCTATGATTGATATTAAAGATGAAAATTTAAATGACTTTTTTAAAGAAAAAAATACTGCTCTAATTTCTGGAGGATCTTTAAAAAATGGTTCGGTGCCTTTTTATCTTGAATATGAAAAAGTTAAAAAATTAAAAGAAAAAGGTATTTCTATAAATGCTCATACTGGCTATATTCCATCTGAACAATTTTCAAAAACATTAATTTTCGATGCAATTTCAATTGATATTGTTGGAAGTAATAAAATATTGAAAGAAATATATAATTTAAATGTCGATTTGAAAGAATTACAAGAAAATTTATTAAATTATAATGATTTTTTGCAAAAAATAGAAGAGAAAAAACCAATAATTGTTCCACATATTACTATTGGAATTTATTATGGGAAAGACTCTTATGAAGAACAAGCAATAGATTTTATAGCTAAAATAAATCCAGAAAAACTTGTGTTAAATGTCTTAATGCCAACTAAAAATACTTTCTTTGAAAAGATAAAAGAAATTGAGATAAATAGAATTTTAGAAGTATATAGCTATGCAAAAAACAAGCTTGGTATAAACAAAATATATCTTGGTTGCATGAGACCTTTTGGTAAGTTTCGCGAAAAACTTGATTTTGCACTTCTTGAAAATGGTATAAATGGTATAGTAAATCCTTCTAAAAAACTATTTTGCTTTCTTGAAAAAAATCAAGAAAATTTCATTAAGTTAAATGGGTGCTGCTCTCTATTGTAGTACCCTTTAATATTATTTATATTTTTTTTAATACTTAAAATATGGTGAAAAATGAAAACCTGGATTTACTGGATATAAAATCCTTTTCTCATTTAAGTATATTTGTAAAGTTTTTATCACTTCTTCTTTTAATCTAGTCCTTGCTTCAAAAGTAAAGGCACCTATATGTGGTGTAATAATGCAATTTGGTAGATCAAAAAAAGGATTTTGAGCATAACAAGGCTCTTCAGGTAGAACATCGGTTGCTAAAATTGAGCTAAAATTATTCTTAAAATATGAAATAGTGCTATTTTTTTCGAAAAGCTCTCCTCTCGAGGTATTTATAAGTATTGCCTTTTCTTTCAAGTAACTTAAGAGTCTTTCATCTATCATTTTATATGTTTTATCGTACAAAGGGATATGAAAAGTTACTATATCGACATTATTAATTATTTCATATAAAGTATTATAATTAAAATCAAAACAGTTTTTAAAGTCCTTTACTTCAACATAGTTTGCAAATTCTGGAAGTTTATCATAATTACCAATTAATGACTTTATTGGATCATATATAAAAATATTCATCCCAAGAAATTTAGCAAAGGATGCTACCTTAGAACCAATATTACCATAACCTACAATGCAAATATTTTTACCTTTAGCTTCATGATTTAGTTCAAGATCATCTCTCCACTTTCCATCTTTTGTGGTTTTATTAAATTGCACCAACTTTTTCAGTGAGGTAAATAAAAGTGCGACGGTATGTTCAAAAGCGGAGTTTGTGTTTGCGATTGGTGTGTTTTCTACATGACAAAATCTGTTCAATGCATATTGTATATCTATATTATCATATCCAGAACCTGCTCTTAAAAATAAGATATTTTCAGGGAAGAGATCTATGAGATTTTTATCTAAAATTGTATAGGTCCTAAAAATTACAACATCGGGTTTTTCAAATTTAGGTAAAGATTTTAGTAAATTATCCCATTTTTCTCTTTTGTTCGTATTATAATCTTTTATTGTTTTATAATCTTTTAAATAAGGAGATAAATCATAAAATTTATAATTTGATTTTAAATAAGAAGTAATCTCATCTGGTAAATTTTCTATAGAAACTATGACTTTATTGCTAGTCATTTATGTTATTCATTTTCTTTTTTATTTTTTCTTTGGATTTTCTTTTATTTCTTCTTTGAAAACTATTTTCTTTAAAACACCTTATCAACCTGAAGAAATTTTTTTCTTATACTCCAAAATTGGAGGCACTTCTTCCTCTATCACCTTTCTGGTTATTATTATCTTTGTTACATCAGCCATTTCGGGAGAATTATACATCAATTTCAAGAGTTTTTTCTCAATTATAGATCGCAAACCCCTAGCGCCAAGTTTCTTTTCCAAAGATAATTCTGCTATTGCCTTGAGAGCATCCTCTTCAAAAACAAGTTCTTTCCCTTCGAGTGTCATAAGATATTGGTACTGCTTGATGATTGCATTTTTTGGTTCTGTTAAAATTCTAACCAAATCAGCAAGTTCAAGTTCATCAAGAGGAACGACAACAGGTAATCTACCGACAAGTTCAGGTATTAAACCAAATTTAATGAGATCTTCACTTTCTATATTTGAATTGATGACCTTATCATCAACCTTAACATATTCTCTGTTGAACCCTATCGGAGTTTTTTTAATTCTTCTCGCGACAATTTTATCAAGACCAACAAATGCTCCTCCACAAATAAATAAGATATCTTTGGTATTAATCTGAATGAATTCCTGATAAGGATGTTTTCTGCCACCTTGAGGTGGAACATTAGCAATAGTTCCTTCAATGATTTTCAAAAGCGCTTGCTGGACTCCTTCTCCAGAAACATCCCGTGTTATTGATGGATTTTCACTCTTTCTCGAAATTTTATCGATTTCATCTATATAAATAATGCCTTTTTCAGCAGCTTTAATATCACCATTTGCGTTCTGAATCAACCTTAAAAGTATATTTTCAACATCTTCACCAACATAACCTGCTTCTGTCAAAGTAGTCGCATCCGCTATTGCAAAAGGAACATTTAAAAATCTTGCTAGTGTTTGGGCAAGTAAAGTTTTTCCAGAACCAGTAGGTCCAACAAGTAGTATATTGGATTTCTCTATTTCTACTTCACTAACTTTCTTACTGTATATCCTCTTATAATGATTATATACAGCTACTGACAAGACAGATTTAGCTTCATCCTGACCAATAATATACTGGTCTAAGAAATTTTTTATATCAGATGGCTTAATCTTGTTGAAATCTATAGATTCTTTTGGTAAAACAGTCTTTGTTTGTTGTTTTATAACAAGATCATATAAAAACTCTATGCACTCATCACAGATATTTGCATTTGTACCAACAAATAACTGTTTCACTTCTTTCGAACTTTTATTGCAAAATGAACATCTCTTTAACTCGTTTCCCATTACTTATTCTCTTTTGCTTTACTTTCTATTATCTTATCTATTAAACCATATTCAATTGCAGAGGGAGCATCCATAAAATAGTCAAGTTCAATATCTTTTTCTATTTTCTTTATTGATTTTCCAGTATGTTTTGAAAGAATTTCAAGGATCTGTGCTTTCATTTTTGCCATTTCTTTAGCCTGTATCTCTATCTCAGAAGCCTTGCCTTGAAAACCTCCCCAAGGTTGATGTATCATTATTCTTGAGTGCGGTAGAGCTGTCCTTTTACCTGGAGCACCAGCAGCAAGCAATACTGCTGCCATAGAAGCAGCTTGACCTATACAAATAGTACAAACATCTGGTTTTATTAGTTGCATTGTATCATATATCGCAAGCCCAGAGGTAATGACCCCACCAGGAGAATTTATGTATAGATGTATATCTCTGTCTGGATCTTCTGAATCTAAGAATAAAAGCTGAGCTATTACTAGTTTAGCCGTTTGGTCATTTATTTCATCATCAATAAAAACTATCCTATCTTTTAAAAGCCTTGAAAAAATATCGAAAGATCTTTCACCGGCTGAGCTTTGCTCTATGACTATAGGAACTAAATAATTCTTTTCTTTCATTTATCCTCCACTCTATGAGCCTCTTTATTATCTTCTTCTTTTGAAGGATTATTTAACTTTTCAAGTTCCTCGGAAAGCTGAGCAATATCTTTAAATTCATATTTCTTTATCTTTCCACTCTTCACATTTTCTAATATATATTCTTCAGCAGCTTTTCTTTTTAAGTAATATTCATAATTTTCTTTTCTTTTTTCAATTTCTTCATCTATTTTGGATTTATCCTCAACTTCTAAAGACAAATCTTCTTTTAACTTATTCCACATTTCTTCTGTTGGGTTTATCTCTTTTTCTTTGATTAAACTATCTAATATTAATTCTACCTCCAAATCTTTGACAACAGAAGGTCTAATGTTATTTTTAAAATCATCCATAGAGGATTTGGTTGCTTTTAATATCTGCTCTAATTGCTCTCTTTTTATACCATAAGTGTTGGCTGCATATCTATCAATAGTATGTTCAACATTATCTTCTATTAAAGATTGAGGAATTTCTATTTCAGAAATGGATTTTATCTTATCATATATAAAGGCAAGATTGTAATTCTTTTCAAAAGATTCAGCATAATTTTTTAGTTTCTTTTCTATATCCTTTTTAAATAGATCTACATTTTCAAAATTTGCTTTTTCTTTAACAAATTCATCAGTTAGATCTGGTAGTTTAGATAATTTAACGCTATTTATTGTGACTTCATATTTTATCTTTTTATTCTTGAAATCTGAAAAAACCACATCATCATCATAACTAACTTCAAAGGTAGTGGTATCTCCCTTTTTTAGTTTTAATAGATGGTCATCAAGATTTAATTTACTAAGGTTTTCTCCGACTTTTAATGTTCGATCTATTGTTCGAAGAAGCTCGCCTTTTTCATCATATGCTTTTGCAGTTATATCAGCATAATAGTCTTTTTCTATCTCGCTATCTACTTCTTCCATACTTATATATCTCTTTCTAAAAGCTTCAATTTCCTTTTCTATATCTTTTTGTGTAACCTCAATAGAGATCCTATCTGTTTTTAAAGTAGTGATATCACCCAACTTAGCATAAGGAGGAAGGTCGAATGTCAATGTTACTTTAACATCTTTTGTGAAATCGATATCTTTTTCATCAAAATCTATATGGGCTTGAGAAATAGGAGTTATATTTTCTTTGTCAATATAAGATTTATATTCTTCAGATAAAATATCATTTAATGCATCAAACTTAAATTGTTGACCATATTGTTTTTCAATAATATTGATAGGCACATGCCCCGGCCTAAAACCTTTTGCTTTAATCTTAGGTAAATTTTCTTTAATTTTCTGTTGATATTTAACTTCAATATCATTAATTGGAATAGTGACTTTAAGAATACCTTTTGTTTTTTCTTTTGTAAAATCAAATAAACATGTCATATTATACCCTCATTTGAAATATCTTTAAAAAAATAACCTTTTAAGAAAAAGAAATCAAGTAAAATATTAAATTTGTTGAAAAAAGGGAGGAAAAGCCTCCCTTTTTGAATTAATTTTAACTTTTTCTATTTTTGATCTATTTTAAATTCCAGATCTCTTCGATTAAAGAGGTAACTTCTTGAATGTCTTTAACGGTAAAATCACCCATATGTGCGATTCTGAATGTTTTTTCTTTTAAATCACCATAACCGTTGGAGATCATAAAACCTCTTTTACCAAGTTCCTCATTTAATCCTTTAACAGAAAGACCTCTTGTATTTGAGATTGTGGTAAGTGTTACTGAACACCAAGATTCTTTTTTTGGATAAAGCTCGAAATATTTCTTAGCCCAGTTTCTAGTATATTCAGCCATTTCAAGATGTCTCTTAAATCTATTTTCAAGTCCTTCTTTTTCAAGTATCTTTTTTAATTGATGTTTTAATGCATAATAATGAGACAAAGTAGGTGTAGAAGGATATTGATTGTAAGGTTCTTTTTCTGCAACATATTTATAAAGTTCAAGTAAATCAAAATAGTAACCCCTATTTTTAACCTGTCTTGCTCTTTCTATCGCTTTAGGTGAAACAGAACATATTGCAAGTCCCGGAGGAAGACCCAAAGCCTTTTGAGAAGAAGTTAAGCAGACATCGACTCCAAGTTCATCAGTTTTAATACTAACACCACCCATCGAAGAAACAGTATCCATTAAAACTATTACATCTGGGTACTTTTTCCAAACTTTTGAAAGATCGTCAACAGGATTCATAATACCTGTAGAGGTTTCATTATGTGTCATTGTCATTACATCATACTTCCCAGTTGAAAGGTACTGTTCAACAATTTCAGGAGTGATAGCTTCTCCCGATGGTGCAGTATAAATGTCTGCTGGGATACCGTTACCTACTGCAATCTCATACCATCTTTTACCAAATGCACCTACTGAAAAAACAATAGCTCTTTTTGCAGTACAGCTTCGAATTGAACCTTCCATCAAACCAGTTCCTGAAGAAGTTGAAAATAGTATTGTATTTTTTGTTTGCATTACTTTTTTCATCCCTTCAGCAATCTCTTCCTGCAAAGCTGAAGCATCTTTTGTTCTATGGTATATCATAGGAGTGCTCATTGCTTGTAAAACATCATCGGCTACTTCAATAGGACCTGGAACGAATAGCTTCTTATGCATATTTCCTCCAAACTAATTATATTACGAAATTAGTATAATATTTTAATTTTATTTTTCAAATATTCTTTTTTATTTTTTTTATTTTTTAGATCAAATTTTAAAAAGCAATCTACCGCTTTTGTTTTTAATAATGATACCCAATTTTAATAGGAAAAATTTAAGTATTTAAATTATTTCAACATTCTTCATTTATTAATATTATTCAATTTTTTTATTATTCAATTGTTATATTTTTCTATTGTGATAGTATTCAATTAGTTTTTCACCTTTTCCCTCATTATTAAATCTCTTTCTTATTTTTTAGAATCTTATTTCTATAATAAAGTTTAAATATTGACAAATTTGACTACTAAAATTAAAAAAATGTTCTAAATTAAATTTAGACAAAAGTATTATTTATCCAAGTAAAAATTATTATTTTTCGTAAATAAGTAGATAAAAATTATATCATTTTTCAATGGTGGTATTTATTTTCATGAGTAATGAATTTAAAATTAAAAACAATTTAATTGGTAATGAAAAACTACATCTTCTTTCAATCCTTGAAAGTCATGGTTGTAAAAATATCTACCTACATCATTCTATTTTTTCAAATTCTGAAAAATTCACCTTTATTCTGCCTGAAAACTACGAAAATTCTACACCTTGTTTCATATCTGCATACAACAAAAATAATGGAGAATTACATTTTTTCTCTTTAAATGATGAAGGAGTTTCCAGATTTAATTATTTTTTATATTCCACAAATAATTTATTGGATATTGGTAAAGGAATTCAATATCTTGGTACAGATATTGTTTCTTATAAAAAACTCTCTCATTATAATACAAATATTGTATCTAAGTTGATAGAGATGAATGAATATTATGTATATACAATTAGTAAAGATAAATTTATCGAGGAAAAAGAGGAATTAAATAAATATCTATTTAATGAAAAAGGTATTAATTTTTGTTTTGCAACAAATAAAAGAGATATTATAAGATTATTAAATCTTCAAAAAGGTTATCTATACGAAGAGATGCAATATCCAAATATTATTTTATCAGAGAAATTTATTTTTATGAACCTACAAAAAATCTTGAAAAATTATAAACTATTCTTTCTTAATTTTAACAACACCCCTGTCGCAAAATGTGAATGGAATGCTTTTTCAAATAAGATATTTCAAATTGGGGGAGTATATGTGGATCCTAAATTTAGAAATCATGGATTGGCTTTTACCTTACTTTATAAAATGATGGATTATTCATTTTCAGAAATTGATATGAAAGAGGCTTCTCTTTTTGTTAGAATGTCTAATATAGCAGCACAAAAATTATATGAAAAACTTTATTTTGAAAAGTATAAAGACAATCTTGTTTGGGCTATATTCAAATTAAACTAAAGTATATAGCTTTAAATAATTTACCGATAAGGATATTATATGGGTGTTAAAGACGCGATATTTTTCTTTGATAAATCAATACAAGTTAGGAAAATAATTTCACAGATTTTACAGGATAGTAAAAATCAATCTTTATTTCAGCAATTGCAGAATAATTTTTTCTTTGCAGATGAAGTAATAATTCAAGGTGAAGGTATTGAAAACTACTATCAAGGTGATGATATATACTACAATGAAGGATTGGGTGGTTTTTGCGTAAAAAAGACTGGTTTTGTCGAATTTGGAGGGGTAAAGATTAACGTATATGATTGTATAATAACTTTGAAAAACAATCTATATGCATATTTATTATTACCTCCCTTAAACATGAAAACATCTTCAAATCTATCAGTTAGTTATATATTTGAAGCCATCAAAGAAAAAGGGATAATAAATACTACATCTGAAGAAAATATTCAAAAGGCATTTGATTATGCAAAAAAAGGTTTTGGTATTGTAATACTTATAGCGAAAGGGAAAGAACCAATAAATGGTAAAGAAGATGAAGTTAAACCATTTTTTGATTTAAAAGAGAAGGCTGGAAAACTGAAAGAAGATGGCACTATTGATTTTAAAGAAAAAGAAAAATTTTTAAATATTAAAGCGGGGGATATAATAGGTGAATATCTTCCTGGTAAAAAACCAGAAAAAGGATTCGATGTCTTTGGGAATGATATTCCGGCTTATGCTGAAAAAAGTAGTGGATATAAGATTGGGAAAAATTTAAAAATTGAAGGTAACAAAGTTATTTCTGAAATAAATGGTATAATAGAAGTTGATGAATTTAATACAATTTCAGTTTCAAATATTATAAAAATAGAAAAAGATGTTGACCTTTCAACTGGAAATATAAAAAGTGAATCTTCAATTCATATAATGGGCAAAATTAACCCGGGGTTTTTAGTGGAAACATCGGCTGATCTTTTTGTGGATGATGCTGTTTTCAATTCCAACATTAAAGTTGGTGGCAATTGCATTATAAAACATGGTATCACGGGTGAATTGCAAAAAAATAATATATTTGTAAAAGGGAATTTAACATGTGAATATATAGAAAATAGCGTTGTTAGATGTGAAAAGAACCTGCAATTCTCAAGTTCTATACTACATTCAAAGATAAATTGTGGTGGGACAGTTAAAGGAACAGGGAAAGCAGTAATTATTGGTGGGGAGATATTTGCTTCACAAGGAATTTATGTTAATGAAGTTGGATCTAAACTTGCTGTTCCTACAGTTCTAATTGTAGGGATAGATATTCAAAGAGAAAGTAAACTTGCTGAGTTAAAACAGCAATCGATCGCTTTGGCTTATAAATTAAAGCAAGCCAAACTCTCTATAGGGGATAATTACTTTAAAGATCCTGAAGGATTTCTTTCAAAACTTCCAGATAGTAAACTTGATGAATTTGAAAAGAAAATTGATTTATTCTTTAACCTTATTGACAAACAAAAAGAAATCGAATCTACAGTCAATGCTTTAAGGAAATCAATTACTTTTAAAAATGCTATTGTATCAATAAAGACAAGAATCTACGAAGATGTAACAATAAAATTTGGTGATGAAATATATATTAACAAAAAAGAGATGAGTGGTCCAATAACATTTTATTTTGATGAACAAGAACATAAAGTGAAATTTAAATAAATTTAGGAATCTAATTCATCATATATATTATTAACATTTTTCAAAAAATCTTCTCTTATTTTTTCCAATTCTTCCCATTTATCTTCTTTATAAAGTGCTGAGGCTATTTCAGCTAACTTCGCAAATTGAGAGTATCCAAATGTCGGAGCTGTCCCTTTTAAATTATGGCAAAAAAATCTTAACTTTTCCTTATCTTTATTTTCAAGTCCTATTTTTAACTCATTATACCTATTTATTAAATCCTCTAAGAATAGTTTTTTAAATTTATCAATTTTATCAGAATTTTTAGCCTTTTCTGCAAGATCAAAAAGCTTACTTTCACTTTGGTCGAATTCTTTTATTGGAATATATTTTGAAATGCCATTTATAAGTTCTTCCTTATTGTAAGGTTTTGAAATAAGATAATTAAAACCAATTTTCTTTAGTTCATCTACTTCTTCATCTCTATCAAATGCTGTAAGCGCAATAACCGGTGTTGATTTATCAAACTTTCTAAGATTTATGCAAAACTCCTTCCCATCCATTACTGGCATAAGTATATCTGATAGTACTAAATCGTACTTTTTATTCTTTAATTCAGTCAATCCTTCCTGTCCATTTTGCCTAAATGTCAGATTTAATGATTTATAATTTGAAAGATATCCTTTAATTACTTCCTGATTTATTAAATTATCCTCAAGTATCAATATATCTGAATCTTTGAATACTATATATTTATGAATATTTTCTATGATTTTTTCACCCAATTTTTCTTTTGGAAGATTAAAGTTTAATATTATAGAAAACTTTGTTCCTTTGTTTTTTTCAGATTCTACATTTATATTTCCACCCATAAGTTCAATATAATCTTTCACTATTGAAAGCCCTAAACCAGTTCCGCCATATTTTTCTTTTATTTTTTCATCTTCCTGTACAAAGGGGTCAAATATATGGTCTATTTTATCTTGAGAGATACCTATCCCTGTATCAGAAACTTGAATGAGTAATTTACAGGTATTTGAATCTTTTCCGATATTTTGTATTTTTAATTCAATGCAACCATGACTTGTGAATTTAATTGAGTTCCCTAGTAGATTATATAAAATTTGATTTAATTTTAATGAATCACCCAATAAAATTTTAGGTATTGTATCATCATAATAAAACTTGAATTCGACATCTTTTTCTTTTATTTTTTCTTTAATATTAGCCACAATTGATTCAATAAGTTTACTTATATCAAATATCTTTTCATCCAATTTCTTTGAATTCGATATATCCTTTGATTTTTCTAGTAGATTATTGATTAGCATAAAAAGATGATTGCCAGATTCAAGAATAATATTTAATTTTTTTCTTTTTTCTTCATCTGTTTCAACTTCTAGTAATTGCTGGGAAATTGCAAGTATCCCAGAAAGAGGAGTTTTTAAGTCATGACTTATAATAGCTATAAGCCTATCTTTCTCTTTTATAGATTCTTGAACCTGAATATTTTTAATTATCAGATTTTCAGAAGTTGCTCTAAACTGCATAAATATATCGGAAAGAGATTGTTGCTTATTTTCTAAATCTTCTTTCAATAATAAATTTTTGTTTTTTATTGCAGATATTTTTAAAAGATTTAATTTATCTTTATTCTTGAGATTTTCAATGAGACTTTTTAACACTTGAATTTCATAGATTGTACCAACATTGCAATCCGAAATTTGCCCGGTACCATATTGAATAAGTCTATTTATTTCATATTTTATATTATTTATTAATTCATCTGTAAAAAATGATTTTTCTTTTTCAATCTGATTCTTTTTTTTCTTTTTATCAAAATCATTTGCCATATTAGATAAATTATCATCAGTATATTTATCAATATAAAAACTTTGCAAAAAAATAGAAGAATATGTTTTTAAGTATAAATATTGGTTATTATTAAAAGATAAAAATTCTTCCAATAAATTTTCTTCGATTAAAGATTTTCTTATATCCAAAATTGATGAGTAAAAATCATTTAATTTAGTTATTTCAATCTTTTCTATATTATAAATAAATGATAATGGAATTTCATACCTATTCTTATGAACAAGCAAAGAAGCTATTCTTTGATTGATAATTTTAAATGTCAAAGGTTCAAAAACAATTGCGAAATCGATATAATTATTTTCAAAAAGGATATCCAATTCAAAATCTGTAAGCTGTAACCATTGTATTTTTTCACTTTTACCATAAAAAAATCTGTAAAAGTTAAAAAAATACTTCTTAAAAGGTAAGGTTTTTTGAGGGACCGCGACTTTGATTATTTCATTTTTTTCTAATAATTTATTTCTAAAATTTTGAGTGCCAAATATCTTAAAAGCTTTTTTAATAAATACTATTTCACCAAATTCATCTTCCCTTTCAAATAATAATGAGTTTGAAGATAATGCCATATCTATGAGATTTGCTCTAAGACAAATTTCAAGTTCATTAAAATTCTCAAATTTATAAATCAAGATTTTATTATCTTTAAAAAAACCCTTTTCTTTTAAAAAAACCAAAAAATCAAAGTAAAATTCTCTAACAACACCGATTTTCATATCTTAGAAATTTTCTCTTTAAATTATATTTAAATTTGCAATATTAAGTCATAAATTTTATTTAATATATTAGTTTATCGAACAATAATAAGTTAATTAAGGGAAATTTATGAATAAAAAACTAAAACCTACCTTAAATATATTTCTTTTTCTTTTTTTAATAATATTTTTAATTATTTCAACAAGTTTTAGCCAGGATAATAAAAACCTAAGTAAAAGTCTTTCCACAAACGGCGAAATAATAAGATATCTTAAGACTAATCTTTATGGTGGATTAACCGATGAAATTTTGACTATCTATAAAAATATCATTTCTAAAAAAACTTCTTTTGCAATTTTTTCCCTTGAAAAAGCGAAGATACAGAAGATATTCGATATTGAACTTGATCCTACTTTTCTTTTTTTCTCAATAGCTAAAATAGAAAACAACTTGTCTTCAATTTTATTATTTACTGATAATTCTGTTTCATCTATTAATTTATCAGAAAGTGGATATAAAATAGAAAAAATATTGAACTTAAAAAAGGTCGCTTTTGGCTATCATTTCACAAATGATTTCCCTTATATTCAGACTGCTTATGATATTAATGGTGATGACATCGATGAACTTTTTATTTTAACGACAAATAGTATAGAAATCTATAGTAATAAACAGTTGATGCAATCCTATCCATATCAGGTACAAGCATATTATAATTATAAATCCTCCTTTGGCGGCATTTCATCTTCTCAAAACATTCTCATGATTTTCCCAGACATATTGCTTGAGGATATTAATAATGATGGTTATAAAGATCTAATATTAAAATATAGAACAAAAGTTGAGTACTCTTTTTTTGATGCTGGTTCAAATCAATATGCAAAAGGGAAAAATCTTGACTTATCGAAATATGTCTCTGTAAGATCAGGTTATTCATTTTTCAATGAACATATAAAAATCTTATATTTCGATAAAGATAGATACCCAGATATTTTAATATTTAACTTCAATATGGCATCGGTTTTTAATTCTGATAAAACAGGCATATTAACATACCTATTTAAGGGTAATAAGGATGGTTGGACATCTTCCCCTTCTAATCAATTCTTTATTGAAGATTTGTCTGGCCTTGAAAGTAAAATAGTATTGAATGATTTTAATAAAGATGGGCTTGTAGACCTTGTAAATATTGGTTCAAAATTGTTTTCTTCAAATTTTCTTCTTTCTTTATCGATGAAAAGATCTATTCCTATTTATTTATCTTTTTACCCTCAGATAAATGATTCATTTGCTAAATCACCAATACTTCAGATAGAAAAGGCGATATCTTTGGACAATCAAAATGTCCTTGATTCTTCACAACTTTCTTTTGATTTCTATTCTACTTTTGATTTAGCCTCAATCATATCCGAAGTAATAGTAAATTATGATACTGATTTTAATTCAGATTCAATAATTGATTATGTTGTCTATAATTTTGATGGAACATTTTCATTGTTTTTATCAAACCTTTCAAATCAGACTATTTTTCAAAAGAAGGAAAATGCAAATATATTTGTGTCAAATGAATTTTTGACTGTTTATTATCTTTCAGGTCCATATACTTTGATAGTCAAGGATGATAGTAGTTTTTATCTTGTAAATATAATCAAAAGACAGGGGAAAATCTATTTTACTCCTCTAAAATTTTAAGCTAATAAAATTTTAAACTAAAACTTTTCAGGAATTCTAAAATGACAAGAAAAAAGAATTTATATTTATTCTTCCTTTTTTTTCTATTTTTTTTTCTAATTTTTCTATATAAAATAGAAATAAATGCTCAGCAAAAGTATAGGATAAATGATATTAAAATTTTTGGAAATAATACTATTTCAGATTCTGAAATTGAAGATTACTTAAATATAAACAAAGATACGGTTGTACCAGCAGATAGATTAATCAATCTTGAAGAAAAACTTCTAAGTTGGGGGTATTTTAGCTTGGTAGTTGTAAATGTAAACCAAGTCCTTGTAAACTCAGATAAAGAAAGTAATAAAGAAGAATCGACAGTTGAAACAACTGACAAAATGAGCGATATATTAGAAATAGTCATTCAGATCGAAGTTTCTGAAAATTTACCAGTAAGAACTATAAAACTTGAAAATGCAAATATTTATCTCATGAATTTTAAATCCAAGATGAAATTGAAGGAAAATAAAGCTTTTAACCCTAAATTTCTTGAAAAAGATCTACAGACATTGTCTTCATATCCTTTTGTGTCGAGAGTTTCGAGTGGCATATTGGAAAATGAATCTTTTGTCACTATAGAAATCTATGTAAAACTTAAGAACCAGATCTCATCTGAAATTAGTCTATCTAAATTTTTATTTGCTGATTTTAATTATTACTTTGGCAAAAGGTATTTGCCATTCTATTTCTCACTCTTTTCTTTTTATCCTTTTGAAAGTGAAAATTACTTACCTACTTTTGGAGCTTCAACAGGAGTTTCCTTTTTTAGAAACTTCTATTTTAATATCACTTTCACCTCTTTTTATAGCCAGACAGATGAAGATTTTTTCTCAAACACCCTTTATTTAGGCTTTAACTTAAAAGGTTCTGCAATAAAAAATGAAAACTTTTCTATATTATTTAACCCCTTGTCTATTTCAGTTTCATATGACTTAGAGAAAAAAGAGTTTAACAATACTTCTTTATTCTTTGATTCATATTTTAAATTTAAGAAATTCTTATCATTTTTTTTAAGATCCAATTTAGTATATTATTTTCAAGATACTAGTTTTTTTTATGGTAATGTCCCGAACAGTGGTCAGCAAATTACATTAATTTACAATCGAGAATATGATCAATTCTTCTATCCAACTACTTTTAATTCTTTCGTTTTTAGAAGTGAACCTTCTCAAGTTATTAGAAATGGAAATTTAATCTTTTCCTCTTCTTTTGATATCCTTTTCAAGTTTTTTTCAACACAGATACTTTATCTAGGGTTAATAGGATCATTCGATTTTTTATTTATAGATGATGGTCCAAATTATTCTAACCAATGCTTTGGCATTGGATTTATTTTTTCCATCTCAATTAAGAATATTTTAGAGCTACCTTTAACTATCCAATATTTCTGGAATAGTACTATTGAGACTGGTACTTTTTATTTTACACTTCTATCAAAAAGATTTTCATAAAGGAATTTTTATGTCTGAAATTTTAAGGTTAGAAAATATCTCAAAAAATTACGGTAATTTTAAGGCTGTAGATAACCTTTCTTTCAATGTTAAGCAAGGGGAAATAATAGGTTTTCTTGGTTTAAATGGCTCTGGGAAAACAACCACAATTAAAATACTTTCTGGCCTTTTGTATGAATACGAAGGGAGATTATTTTATAAAGGTAAAAAAGAAAAAAACATTGGAAATAAAAAGGAGACAACATTTATTTTCGATTCCCAAAATTTCTATGAAAACCTCACGGCTTATGAAAATCTTTTGATTATTTCTTGTTTAAATAAAAAAAGAAGTAAAAAAGAGATTTTAAAGGTTCTTGAAGAGATTGGCCTTGCTGATTGGATTTACAAACCAGTTAAATATTTTTCAAGAGGAATGAAGCAAAGACTTGCCCTGTCTTCTGCACTTTTACTTAACCCTTCATTTTTAATACTAGATGAACCAACTAATGGTTTGGATATTGATGGAATCTATTTTTGTGAAAACTATTTTTCAAAACTTGCAACAGCTGGATGCACGATACTTCTTTCATCACATTATCTTGAAGAGGTAGAAAGACTTGCAGACCATATTGTAATAATCCATAAGGGTGTAAAAAAATTTGATGGAGATAAACAATCATTATCTGTTCTTAAAATAATAGGTGCCAATTATATTTTTAAAAAAAATCTTGAAAGTATGAGCATAGAAAAATTGAATTTTTTTCTTAAAAATAATGATATAAACCCACTTTCGCTTAATTTTAAGGAAAATAATTTTGAAATTTCCTTTGATAAAGACTCAATAGAAAAAATTGAACTTATAAATAATTTTGTCAAAGACAACTTCGATGGTCTATTATTTATTCAGCCAATACAGAAGCATTTAAAAGAATTATTTTTCAATCAAAGTTAGAAAATTAAATATTATGAGGTTAAATATGAACTATACCAACTCCTATCTTAAAATTGAATTTATTAAAGCAAAAAAGAATATCTCTCTTTTTATTTTCCTTTTTACATTACTTTTTATTTCTATGATTTTGACATTTATTTTACATCTTCAAAGGGTTGGTTTAAGTGGTAATCAAAATATACCATTAAATTATTCTTATGGTGGGTACGCCTTTAGCATTTGCTTTTATCTCTCTTTAATTATTTTTACTATCTTTGTAGATAGTGATATTAGAGATGAGATAAAAAGCAATAAAATCAATATTCTATTTACTCAATCTTCAAAAAGAATTTCCTACTATTTTGGTAAAGTATTTTTTTGGACAACTTTTCTATTTTTAGTAAGTGTAATTCTTACGACAATTTGTTGGCTACTAAGTTCAAAACTTATTTTTGCCAATAGGCCTCCAAGACTTTCCGACAATTCTGTTTTCCCTTTAACTTACATAATATTAAACTTAATAACCCAACTTGTTTTGCTATTGCCCTCGATTCTTTTTTTTATTAATCTCTCTTTTATCTCAGGGTTTTTCTTTTATTCATCAGCGGCTGGAATATTATTTAATATATTTGTAGTTATTTTCTCAATTCAGTTAAAATCATTGATTCTATATCCTTTAAATAAAATGGCTTTCCCTATTCAACCGATATCTTTACCTAAAATTTTTGATAATAAATCTTTAATATCTCTTTTAACTGTGATTTTCTTTAATATTCTATTTTATTTTATAGTAAAATCCTTTATCTCAAAAAGAGAATTTAGGTAAAAAATATTTATATTTGCAAAATCTTTTATATTAGTTAAATTTGCTATATAGAATTTACAAGAATATTTAATCTACTGATCTTTTTTCCTTTTTAATCTTTTTTCTTTGAGTTTTATATAATTTAATACCTTTAGGAGATTTAGTTTATGTTTGAACCAGTTAATCAACATGTGAATTTTCCAGAATTAGAGGAAAAGGTACTTGAATTCTGGGGAAAAGAAAATATCTTTGAGAAATCCTTAAAGATTAGGGAAGATTCTGATGCTTTTGTTTTTTATGATGGACCTCCTTTTGCAACTGGACTTCCTCACTATGGGCATTTTGTTCCAGGTCTCTTGAAGGACATTATACCAAGATATAAAACCATGAAAGGTTATCATGTCGATAGAAGGTGGGGTTGGGATTGTCATGGACTTCCAGTTGAAAATGAGATGGAAAAAGAGTTAAACCTATTAACCAAAAAAGATATCCTTGCCTATGGTATTGATAAGTTCAACGAATCATGCAGAAGCATAGTTTTAAGATATACCTCGGAGTGGGAAAGGATAATAAGTAGAAGTGGAAGATGGGTTGATTTTAAGAACTCCTATAGAACAATGGATCCTTATTATATGGAATCTATATGGTGGGTATTCAAAACATTATGGGACAAAGGGCTCATATACGAAGGTTTTAAGATTCTTCCATATTGTCCAAGATGTGCGACACCTCTATCAAACTTCGAGGTGAATCAAGGATATAAAGATGTCAAAGATCCAGCTATAACCATAAAATTTAAATCTAAAGATGAAGATGATTTATATTATCTTGCTTGGACTACGACACCTTGGACACTCCCATCTAATCTTGCCTTAGCCGTTGGACCAGAAATCAAATATGTAGAAGTTTTTGATCATCAGTCTAAAGAAAGATTTGTCTTAGCTTTAGCAAGATTAGAACATTACTATAAAAACTCTCAAGATTATACCATTAAAAAAAGATTTTTAGGAAAAGATATAGAAGGCAAAAGATATATCCCGTTATTTCCTTACTTTGAAAATATTAGTGAAAATGCTTTCAAGATTGTTTTAGGTGATTATGTATCTATAGAAGATGGTACTGGTATTGTTCATACTGCACCTGGTTTTGGTGAAGATGACTATAATACTGGTATAAAGTATAATCTTCCGATAGTTTCACCTGTCGATGAAAATGGTGAATTTACTGAAGAAGTCTTTGACTACAAAATGATGCATGTAAAAAAAGCAGATCCTCTTATTATTGAAGATTTGAAAAAGCGAAACCTTCTTGTCAAAAAAGAAACCATCAACCACTCCTATCCACATTGTTGGAGATGTGATTCACCATTAATATACAAATCAATATCTACCTGGTTTGTAAAGATCGAGCCTATAAAACAGAAAATGATAGAAAGTAATCAGCAGATAAATTGGGTGCCTGAGCATATAAAAGAAGGAAGATTTGGGAAATGGCTTGAAGGTGCCAGAGATTGGGCTATTTCCAGAAATAGATTCTGGGGGACACCACTTCCAGTATGGAAATGTGAAGATTGTGGTGAAACCTTATGTATTGGCTCTATTGAAGAACTTGAAAAACTAAGTGGCAAAAAATTCAATGATATACACAAGCATTTTGTCGATGATATACATTTCAAATGCTCAAAGTGTGGCGGTAAAATGACAAGGATTCCAGAAGTCCTTGATTGCTGGTTTGAATCAGGTAGTATGCCTTATGCTCAGGAACATTATCCTTTTGAAAACAAGGAGAAATTTTTAAGTAGATTCCCTGCTGACTTTATTGCAGAAGGTTTAGATCAGACAAGAGGTTGGTTTTATACATTAACTGTTTTAGCAGCTGCATTGTTTGGAAAACCAGCTTTCAAAAATTGTATAGTAAATGGTCTTGTACTTGATGAGCATGGTAAAAAGATGAGCAAAAGACTTAAAAATTACCCTGAGCCTATGTATATTATGGATAAATATGGCGCGGATGCATTAAGGCTATATTTAGTAAATTCCGCCGTGATAAGGGCTGAAGAACTAAACTTCTCAGAAACAGGAGTTAAAGAGATTGTAAAAAATATACTCTTACCACTTTGGAACTCTTATTCTTTCTTCATAACTTACGCAATCATAGACAAATGGAACCCCAAACATGATATTATAGAAAACCCAGAAAAAATGAAAAATTTTTCAAATGAACTTGATAGATGGATAATTTCAAGTATGCAATCCCTTATAAAAAAAGTCACAGAAGCAACAGAATCATATAAATTATACCTTGCAATTCCACCAATCATTGAATTCATAGATATTTTAACAAATTGGTATATTCGAAGATCTAGAAGGAGATTTTGGAAGTCTGAAAATGATAAGGATAAGGATGAGGCTTACCATACTTTATATTATATTCTTTTAACTCTATCAAAAGTTGCAGCACCTTATATTCCATTTATAACTGAAGCCATATATAAAAATATAAAAACTGAAAAAATGAGCGAATCAGTTCATCTTACAGATTATCCTGTAGCTATCGAAAATCTTATAGATAAAGAACTTGAAAAAAGAATGGAATTGATCCAGAAAGCAGTTGCACTTGGAAGAAACTTGAGAACTCAGTATGATCTTAAAGTCAGACAACCTCTTTTAAAAGTAATAATAATTGACCCTTACAAAGATGAATTAAAACTAATTTCTGATTTTGAAGATCTTGTTAAAGAAGAGTTAAATGTAAAAGAGGTTATCTTTTCATCGGAAGAGACTAGCATTGTGCAATACAGTGCAAAACCAAATTTTAGGAAACTCGGAAAGATTCTTGGGAGTAAAATTTCAGTGGTTCAAAAATTGCTCTCTAACCTGACATCGAGTCAAATAGAGAAAATTATCAAAGGTGAAAAAATAGTATTAAGTCAAAACGATTTTTCATATGAGTTTGCTTTAGATGATATTACTGTTGAAAGGAAACCTGTTGAGGGACTTGCAACAGCTAATGAAGGGCATATCACTGTCGCACTAGATACAAACATCACTTTGGAATTAAAGATGGAATGTGATGCAAGAGAAATTATCAACAAGATACAGAATATGAGAAAAGAGCAAAATTTCTCAGTTACAGACAGGATAAAAGTTTCAATTTGGACAGAAGCTTCTTTATTTAATAGCATTGAGAAATTTAAAGATTACATCTGTTCCGAAACCCTTTGTCTTTCATTAAATTATCTGGATATTAAAGAAAATGAACCTCATATCGACTCAAAAGAATGGGAGATTAATGAGTATAAAGCAAGAATTTTGGTTGAGAATTTCAAAAATTAATGAAGAGGAAAAAAATGATTGAATTAAAAGATTATCAAAATCATTTTGCGAAGGCAGTTGAAAAACTTGAAAGCAAATTCCCCTATTCATCAGCCTTCGCCCAAAAACTAGAATCAAAAAACATAACTTCGTCAACAAGAGAGGATAGTATCGCTTTCCCTGATCCTCAAGCAGGTTTTACTCTTACAATTTTTAATGGTGAACATTTTTATGAATACTTTTCTAGCAATCTTTCTACCAATGAAATTGATCGAGCAGTCGACTATCTTTTAAACTTAAATGTTGTCAACAAAAAAGAGGTTTCAATAGACCCCGGCGAAAAGATAGAGAAGGATTTTTATCAACCTATAAAAATTGACCCTTCATCAATTCCGCTATCTTCCTATCTTGATAAGGCAAAAGAAAATAGAAAACATATTGAAGAACTTTCAAATCTTATACAGATGGCTATGTTTAGACTTGGATATGAAAAAAGGGATGAGCTTTTTGTTAATAGAAATAAAAAATTATTCCAAAGTCTTTGTAGATTTGAATCTATCTACTTTTTTGTCTTATCTGATGGTAAAAATTCAGCAAATATGTTCGATGGATTTGGTAAAATTGGTGGATTTGAACATGCAGATTTTGACACTAACAAAGCAAGAAAAAGCGTTGATGATGCCTTAAAAATTCTTGGGGCTCCAAGACTCAATCCTGGTACTTATACATGTATTTTTTCTCCAGCTATGGCTGGTATGTTCGCACATGAAGCATTTGGTCATGGAACAGAAACAGATATGTTCTTGAAAAAGAGAGCTAAGGGTGAAGAATACATTGGTAAACAGGTGGCTTCAAAACTCGTAAATATGTGGGATAACCCAATACTTGGGGAGCAATATCCTGAAGCCTGCGCATCCTTTTTCTTCGACCATGAAGGACAACTTTCAAAAGCGACTCAAATAATCAAAGATGGTATTTTAGTTTCAGGTCTTACAGATTTAAACTCAGCCTCTAGATTAAAAATTCAAAGAACTCCTAACGGAAGAAGAGAATCCTATAGTCACAAATCATACGCAAGAATGACAAATACCTATTTTGAAAATGGCAATACTCCATTTAAAAAAATGCTTGAAAAGGTAGATTATGGTTTTTATGTTGACCATGCAACAAATGGTATGGAAGATCCTAAGGGTTGGGGTATTCAACTTGAAGCCCTTTATGCTGCTGAAATTAAAAATGGTGCCTTTACTGGGAAAGTATTCTCACCTGTAATTGTTACAGGTTATGTTCCAGATTTACTTATGAGTATTTCTTATATTGGCGATGACTTCAAAGTTTCTTCACTTGGTTATTGTGGAAAAGGTCACAAAGAATGGGTAAAAGTCACCGATGCAGGCCCTCACCTATTACTCAAAGCTCGCCTTGCTTAAAATAAAGGAGACTTATAATGGAAAATAAATTTCATCAAAAAATTGTGGGTTGTCTGAAAAAGCAACAAGTTTATTTTTGGACGGTTAAAAGTATTTTTGAAAGAAGAGCAGAAAGTTATTTTATCTTTGGTCAACCTGAAAATCAAAGATGTGGTGAATCTGAAAAGCATACAATATTTTTATGGATTATAAATGAGGATAGCAAAGGTAAATTCATTGGGAATTCAACGGTTACTGTCTCTGAAAAATCATCTGATGACGAGATCGAAAAGATTATAAATGATGCTATCACAGCAGCAAAGCTTGTGAAAAATCCATTTTATGAAATACCTACTCAAAGATATGAATATCCATCATTTTCAAATACAGATGATGCTATAAAAAAAAGCCCATCTGAAGTCTGCTCAAATATTTCTTCTCAGATTAAAAATACAAGCTCTAACTTAAAAGATGTTAAGCTTTCTACTACAGAACTTTTTGTTTCATATATTCAGGAAAAGATGACAACTTCAGCTGGAAATACTTACGAATTCGATCACTCAAAGTTAATGATAGAAGGTGTTTTTCTCGCTGGCAAAAATCTTGAAACAGAAAGTTTTTTCACAGAGCAAGCCGTCTTTATTGATGATTTAAATATTTCTGAAATCTTGACCAATCAAGCCAAGTATGCAAATGACTCTATCGATGCACAGCCTCTACCTACTGGGAAATACAATGTAGTTTTTAGTCTTGAAGCTCTTGAAAATTTCTTTGATTTTTTCTATACTCATGCAAATGCGATGGCTGTTTATAATAAATTTTCATTATTGAAACTAAATCAACCTATTTCTGAGAATGCTCCAAAAACCGCTTTAACAATCAAGGTTAATCCTCAATTGAAAGGCGGTCTTTTTTCAGCTATTTCTGACCAATTTGGAATCCCTCTTAAACCTTTTATAATAATCGACAAAAATCTAATGCAGCAATATATAGCACAACTACAATATTCTAAATACTTAAATATTCCCTATACTGGTCCTGCGACAAATATGATTATTGATAAAGGAGATATTTCTTTAGATGAACTTACTTCAAAAGAAGGTACAGTTCATCTTTTAAGATTCAGTGCTTTTAGCCCCAAAGATATAACTGGAGATTTTTCTTCTGAAATCAGACTTGGATATATTACAAAAGATGACAAAAAAATCCCAATAAAGGGTGGTTCTGTTTCTGGTAACTTAAGAAATCTTATCCATTCAATGATACTAACAAATAAAATTGTAAAAATTGGCAGTTATATTGGACCTGACGGGATTTATCTCGAAGGTGTTGATATAGCAGGAGAATAATTTTATTTGTTTCAATTTATTGCAAGCTTATAGAGTTGCAAATGAGAAGATTAATTATCTATTATAAAAAATGCCCGGTTTTACCGGGCTTTTTTAATATGCGAGTGGAGGGAGTTGAACCCACACACCCTAAGGCACTAGATCCTAAGTCTAGCGTGTCTGCCAGTTCCACCACACTCGCATTAATATATTTAATAAGGATTAATAAATAACTCTGAAGGGAATTTGGGTCGCAAAGGATTCGAACCTTTGGCCTACTGATTAAGAGTCAGTTGCTCTACCAGCTGAGCTAGCGACCCATATACGCGCCCTGCAGGAATCGAACCTGCGGCCTGAGGATTCGAAGTCCGCCGCTCTATCCA
>JAAZOT010000094.1 GCA_012797605.1 Spirochaetales bacterium
AAAAAATAAAAAATAATTTACAAAATGCAAATAAAAATTATAATGATTTTTAGTAATATACGATAAAAAATATAGTCTTACTTAGTTTGTTGGAGGAAATGATGTTTGAATTTGATAGGGATAAATTTGATAATTTTGTTAATTTAAGTTTTGATGAAATCCTTGAAAGCTTCGAACAGAATCCAGATATATCTGATGATAAGAATTATTGGTTCTTTGATAATGAAAACCAAGAAATTCTTTTTATCTCATATATAGATCCATCAAGGTTTTCAGATTTAAAACTTATTCATAAAGAAGATGAGCTCTTTATTGAGCAAAACAAGATTTCAGTCGCCCTTAAAGCATCTTTATATATAGGATATTTAATGTATGAACAAGGATTTCCCCTTCTAATATTAAAAGCAAATTCTAATAATACTAGTAAAAAATCCATTTCAAATAATGATAGCAAAATTGCCCTAGATATTTTTATTGATGATAATCCAGATTTTGATCTAGAAGAAACAAAATTAATTA
Source organism: Spirochaetales bacterium (assembly GCA_012797605.1). Classification (GTDB taxonomy): domain Bacteria; phylum Spirochaetota; class JAAYUW01; order JAAYUW01; family JAAYUW01; genus Exilispira. Next base: position 520 of record JAAZOT010000094.1, read on the forward strand.
TTTTCCTATTCAATGAAGGAAGAGATTATTATACCACTACGGTACAACTTCCTTCAAAATATAGAAGTATAATGAAAGAACTAAAACTCAAAGAAGTACTATTGGACATTCCAGATCTTGATTACTTGTCAGAACAATACCGCATCCCATCAATTAATTTAGCAATTGGCTTTTACGATTTTGGGAAAAATAATGAAAGGATAAATTATCTAGATTTAGAAGATTGTATAAAAGTTGCTTCTTCAATAACAGAACTGTTAGAACCTGTTGATAAGGAAAATCTACATATCGAAATTACAGAAATTGATGAAGATGATGAAGATTTTGAAGAAGAAGAAAGTTTTAATGATATGGAAGAAGAAGATTATGATGAAGATGAAGAAGATGAAGAAGATGATGAAGATTATGATGATGAATATGATGAAGATTATGATGATGAAGATGAAGATTACTAATATTCACTTATAGGAGATAACCTTTCGGAAATATTCATAAGATGATCACCAATCTTCTCAAGGTTTAATACATAATCATATAGTATCGTTGAAATTGAAGAATTGTTTTTAAATTCCTGTAATAATAAGTAATAATCGTTTTGAAAGCTATTTCGTAAATTATTTATTTCACTCTCATATTTATGGGCAATTTCTAATTCGATTTCTAAATTTTTCTCAAGTTTATCTGAAATAAATAAGATAAATTCAAGAATTTTATCTACTATAGTAATTAATTTATTAGTTACACCTTCTGGTAAATTAATTGATAAAGCAGAATATCTTTTGTATATATTATAGATATTTTGCTGGTGATCTCCTATTCTTTCAAGATCATTCGTGGCATGGAGTATCAATGGTATAGCATTTGAAACCTTTTCTCCTGCTTCAATATTTGCTATTAAGGTTATATAATTTGTAATTTCATATTGGATATTATCTAAAATTTTTTCATTTTTTAATAAAATATCTAAATTTTGTTTACTAGGTTTGGTAATAATTGTGTTTTTAAATTGAAGTAAGCCATTATATGATAAGGTTAAACCTCTATTTATTTCTTTAACTATTGCTTCTAAAGCCGTATAAGGTGATTTTAATAGATTTTTATCAAGATAGATAGCAGAATCTTCTTTTACCTCTATTTTTCCTTTAAAAATAAATTCAATAAATTCGGTATAATATTTTGTAAAAGGCAGAAATAGCAAGGTATTTGTTATATTAAATAAAGTATGAGCATTAGCAGCTTGTCTTACTGGATCAGTAGTTAAAGTAACATACTTTGTAAATAAAAAGACAACATTTTTATATGGGACTAGAAGTATTAAAGCCCAGATCGTACCTATTATGTTAAATCCAAAATGAGCAGCTGCGACTCTCTTTGCTGAAATATTCCCCCCAAGAGCAGCTAATAAAGCAGTTATGCATGTTCCAATATTATCTCCTAAGATTATTGGTATTGCTGAATCTATTGTAAGAAGTCCTCCCTGAATAAGAGCTAAAGTTAATCCCACAGTTGCTGATGAAGATTGAATTATCATAGTAACTATCATACCTGCTAATACACCAAGGATTGGATGATATGAAAATTTTATAAAAATATTAACAAGTTCAGGTGAATTCTTAAAAGGCATTATGGCATTTTTCATCATAAGCATACCATAAAAAAGAAGACCAAAACCAACTAGTAAAGTAGCAATATTTTTGACTAAATCCTTTCTTGCAAAAATCATAACAAAAATACCAATCGTTAATATTGGCAAGGCATAATCTGCTATATTAAACGCCATGATTTGTGCGGTAATAGTAGTTCCTATATTTGCACCATAAATTATACCAATGGCTTGAGATAAATTCATTAAACCAGAGTTTACAAATCCAACAGTTAAAACTGTTGTTGCAGATGATGATTGTATAAGAGCTGTAACAGAAAGTCCTACTAATGTTCCAGAAAGTGGTGATGAAGTAACTTTTTCGAGTATAAGTTTTATTTGATGGGATGATAATTTTTTAAGAGAATCCGAAAAGTAATTTATTCCAAGAAGGAATAATGCTAGACCTCCAGCTAAGGTAAATATGGATTGTAACATTATAAATCCTTTTTTAAGATTCCTATTTAAATTATAATTTTTAATCAAAAAATCAATTGAAAAATATTAAAAAAAATTTTGGATTTTAATATAAATTTTGAAATATTAAATCTTTAATTATAAATATTTTTATTTTAATTAAATTTTTTTAAGTTTTAGCTTGATAATATATTATTATATGTTAAAGAAAAGACAGAAATTTTTTTTGGAGGATAAATGGCTGAAAAAATTAAAATGGCTGTCCCCCTTGTAGAAATGGATGGAGATGAGATGACAAGAATTCTTTGGCAGATTGTTAAAGATAAACTCATTCATCCTTATATTGACTTAAATGTTGAATATTATGACCTTGGTCTAAAAAAAAGAGATGAGACTGATGACAAAATAACTTTTGAAGCTGCTGAAGCTATTAAGAAGTATGGTGTTGGTGTTAAATGTGCAACTATTACCCCAAATGCAGAAAGAGTCAAAGAGTACGACCTTAAAAAGATGTGGCCAAGCCCAAATGGTACAATTAGAGCAATACTTGATGGAACAGTCTTTAGAAAACCAATACTTGTAAAAAACATAAAACCTTCAGTTCCATCATGGACAAAACCCATTATCATTGGCCGTCATGCTTATGGTGATATTTACAAAAACCAGGAAATAAAAGTAAATGAACCAGGAAAAGCAGAACTTGTTTTCACCTCTGCAAGTGGTAAAGAAACAAGACTTACAATAATGGAAATGAAAGGACCTGGTATTCTTCAAGGAATTCATAACCTCGATTCTTCAATAGAAAGCTTTGCAAGAGCTTGCTTCATTTATGCTTTAAGTGAAAAAGTCGATCTTTGGTTTGCTACAAAAGATACGATCTGTAAGATTTATGATGGAAATTTCAAAGATATTTTCAACAGAATCTTTGAAAATGAATTTAAAGATAAATTTAAAGAAGCAGGAATAACCTATTTTTATACTTTAATAGATGATGCTGTTGCTAGAGTTATGAAATCCGAAGGTGGATATCTATGGGCATGTAAAAACTATGATGGCGATGTAATGTCAGATATGGTTGCATCGGCTTTTGGTTCATTAGCTATGATGACTTCAGTCCTTGTTTCTCCAAGTGGATACTTTGAATTTGAAGCAGCTCATGGAACAGTTCAAAAACACTATTACCAGCACCTTGAAGGTAAAAAAACCTCAACAAACTCTGTCGCTCTTATTTTTGCTTGGACTGGTGCTCTTAGAAAAAGAGGAGAGCTTGATAAAAATGATGCTCTTGTTTATTTTTCCAATACTTTGGAAAATGCAGTAATTAAGACAATAGAAGATGGAAAAATGACTGGAGACCTTGCAAGACTTGCTACTCCAGCTCCAGAGAAAGTTTTAAACTCTGAAGAATTTATAGATGCTATTGGAGAAACTTTTAAGCAGCTTTATAAATAATTGTTTTGAAAATTATCTTTTATAAAACTAATCACATTTTTATCTTAAATATTAATTAAATTAATCAAAAGAGGTTGCTAGTTAGCAACCTCTTTTTTATAAATTATCTTTGATTTTTCTTTTTGATTTTATTATATTTTGGTGGGAGAAAAATATGAATAATGATAGTGGTTGGGTTTATACTGAGCAAGTAAAACAACATTTCTTAAACCCTAAGAATATTTTAACTATATCTGAAGAAGAATATAAACCAGATGGGGTTGGTATCGTTGGTTCACCAGCTTGCGGTGATATGATGATGATATTCATAAAAGTAAAAGATGAAAGAATTTATGATATGAAATGGAAAACTTATGGATGTGCTTCGGCTATTGCTTCAACTTCTGCTCTCTCTGAAATGGTCACAAAAAATGGTGGAATGCATATAAAGGAAGCATATAAAATTACTCCCGAAGATATAATAAAAGAACTTGGTCAATTACCATCTCATAAGATTCATTGTTCAGTTTTAGGAGATAAAGCGTTAAGAGCAGCAATAGAGGATTATTTTAAAAGAAGAAATGAGCAAAATCCTTATAGAGAAAAGACTTCCTCACCAATAGTATGTGAATGTTTTCAAATAACAGAAGAAGATATAAAAATGGAAGTATTAGAAGGAGCAACAAACTTTGAAACACTTCAGGAAAGAACAAAGATAGGTACAAATTGTGGGAAATGTATCCCTAAAGCTAAAGAAGTAATAAATAAATTTGTCGAACAATACTACAAAGATAAAGTATACAATCCCAAAAGTTAAAAAAGAGGGTAAAATGAATGTTTATCTTGATAATAATGCCACTACACCAATTCATCCTAAGGCAAAAAGTGCAATAATCGAATTTTTGGATTTTTTTGGTAATCCAAGCTCAATGCACAGTGACGGAAGAATAGTTAAAGAAAAACTAGTTATAGCAAAACAACAAATAGCAGATTTTCTGAATGCATCATTAGATGATATTATTTTTACTTCATGTGGTTCTGAATCTAATAATACTATATTAAAATCCATGCTTTTTTGGCCTAAGGAAAAACAAAATCTTGTAACAACAAATATTGAACACCCTGCAAATCTTGAAACAGCAAAGTTTTTAGAAAAAAATGGTATAAAAGTTTCATATATCGAAGTAAATGATGATGGGATTATTGACTTAAATCAACTTGAAAAGTCTCTCACTAAAGATACTGGACTTGTTTCAATCATGTATGCCAACAATGAGATTGGGACAATTCAACCTATAGATAAAATAGCAAAAATTGTAAAAGAAAAAGCACCTAATGCTATTTTTCATACAGATGCGGTCCAAGCTGCAGGTAAAATAAAACTTGATTTAAAAAATTCTCCTTTTGATACTGCATCGATATCAGGTCATAAATTATACGCACCAAAAGGAATAGGCATATTATATATAAGAGATTTTGATAAAAAAAGAAAATCTTTTACTCCATTAATTCATGGTGGCCATCAAGAAAAAGGTTTTAGAGCTGGAACAGAGAACACAATAGGCATTATAGCATTAGGAGCAGCTTGTGAAGCACTACAAAGCGAAATAGATGTTGAGATTGAAAGAATAAAAAAGATTAGAGATTATTTTGAAAATAAGGTTATAGAAAATATTAAAGATATAATAATAAATGGGAAAAACTCAGAGAGGGTTCCTGGAACTTCAAATATTACATTTAAGTATGTTGAAGGAGAATCAATTCTACTTAAACTTGATTTAAATGGTTTTTCGGTCTCTACTGGAAGTGCATGCTCTACAGGAAGTTTAGAACCAAGTCATGTACTTATGGCTCTTCATAAAAAACCAGAAATCGCCCATGGATCTATAAGATTTTCTTTCGGAAGGGAAAATAGGATTGAGCAGGTCGATAAACTTATTGAAATTTTAGTTAAAGAAATAGATATTTTAAGAAAGATAAGTCCTTTATCAAAATAGTCTATCCATAAATCATATTTTTCAATTTTTTCATATTTTCTTGAGTAAATTCTGTTGCTATATACGGATAAATACTTGGATTTTGAAATAATGGTTCATCTATATTAATATAACTTTTTTTGTTAGCTATCAATTCTTGTTTTGCCCTTTCAAATAAAGGGGTCGATGGTATTGGTGAATATTCAGCTATTCTTGGTTTTATCCCAAGTTTTAATGCTGTTTTTATTGTGTTTTCAACTTCCGCAAAACTTTGCCCTGGAAGACCAACAAGAATGTAAAAAGAAACGACTTCTTTTGGTATTTTAGATTCATTTAAGTTATTTAATAAATTTTTAAGTTGGTCAATTTTAAATTTATTTCCATACTTTTCATCTTCGATATTTAGAGATTCAAGACCAAATCTAATCATCTTGAAATTTTGCATTGCGTTAAGGATCTCTTTTGTAGTTTTTGCTATGTGAATAGCATTTGGAAGATAAAAAATGAATTTTAAGCTTACTTTTCTTGCTTCAAAAATAAAAGTTAAAAAAAGGTTTTGATCTATTAGAAGTGCATCATCATAAAATGCTATGTTAAAGATGTTTCTTTTGACAAAATAACTCAATTGAGTCAATGAATAACTTAAATCTAATTTTTTATATTCCCCTGAAATTATCTTTGAAGCACAATATTGACAATTATAAGGACAACCACTGGTTAAACGGATAACACCATATCTTTGGTTATCTAAAAGATCCCAGTCTGGTAAAATATCAAAGGAGTCGTTATCTTGAGTATTTTTATAAATTAAATTAGATTCTTTCAGTAGTTCGATATGACTATTATCTTTAGATGTTAATTCAAAAATAAATTTGACAAATTCAAAAGCATCTTCTTTAAATACATAATCTGCACCTAAAGATTTTGCATGTTCAAATATGATTTTTGGATAAATTCCAGCAATAATTATTTTAGTGTTTTGAAAATTTTCTTTTAAATATTGTATAAGAATCTTTAACGATAAATAGTGGTATGTAAAAATTGAAGAAATAACGATGAAATCGAAGCTTTTCTTTCTCTTACTAATTTCATTTTTAAGTATTTCAATAATCTTTTCAAAAGAAAGACCAAATCGATAAAACTCTCTGTTAAAAAATTTTAACTCAACTGGAGGTTCTATCTTTTTTTTCCAGTACTTGCCTGTCCCATTTGATCTTATAGTGGGTTTAATGGTACCTTTTGGAAAATATGATAAATCGAAATTTTTATTTAATGCATCAAGATAAAAATAATCTATACCAAAAAATTTAAGTAAATTAATTGTTTTCAATATTCCAAGAGGGATAGCAAAAAGATCGTAAAGAGCATAATCAAGAATTGGAGGATTAATAAAGCAAATTGAAATATCTTTTAGGATATTCTTATTATTTTGATTGATAACCATTCATTAATTCGATATATGCCTTATAGGCTTTTTCAATATATGTTAAATCTTCATCTGTCAATTGCCTTACCTTTTTTGCTGGAACACCAGCATATAACCATCCGGATTCAAGTTTCTTATTTTGACCAACAAGAGAGCCAGCTGCAATTATAACATTTGAGGGGATATATGCCCCATTTAATATTATACTTCCCATCCCAATAAGGACATCATCACATATTTCGCAACCATGTAAAATTGCATTATGACCTATTGTGACTCGTTTTCCTATTTTTGCAGGATATGTCCAATCTGTATGAATAACTGTTCCATCTTGAACATTTGAAAAAGAATCTATAGAAATATAGTTCATATCTCCTCTAATGCTTACATTAGGAAGTAAAAAAACATTTTCAGAAATTGTAACATCACCAATTATTATAGTAGTTTCAAAACCAAATACATTTTTAGATATTTTTGGTGTTTTATCTTTATAATTTATAATTTGCATAACATCTCCATAGAAAAATATATTTAGATAAAATTAAAAGAATAGATTTTGTAAAGAAAGTATTACTATTACTTTTTTATCTAATTTAGCAAAACCCTTTATGAAATTTTTCCCAATATTTTCAAAAAGCATTGGAGTTGGTTCATACTCATCAACAGAAAGATATTGAACTCTAACAATTCTATCAACAACTATTCCAAAGTTATCCGAACCTACTCTACAGATTATTATACTGGGTTTTACATTTTCATCTTCACCTGTTTCTTCTTTTTTACTAATATTTTTTTCATCTTTTTGTTCTTTTACTTTCCCAAAATCATGTTCTTTTGCAAGATTTGCTAACTCATTTAATGTCAGATTTTCTAATTCTAGTCTTTTTTTCAAATCAAGAACTGGAATTATATCTCCTCTAAGGTTTAGTAAGCCTTTCACAAAAGGAAGAGAATTTGGAAGATGTCTTATTGTTTCATTTTCTTTAATTTCTTTAACATCCATTATATCAAGAGCAAATTCGAAATCATCAATAAAAAATCTTATGATCTGGATTGCAGAATTTAACTTTGTGTCTTTTGCCTTTTGTTCTTCTTTACCAATAATCTGATTTAGGTTATTTATATATATTTCTGCCATTTTTTTTCCTTTTTTGGAAGTTTAAAAAGATTATACTTCCATATGGCAAAATTTTCAAGATTATTGATTAGAAGTATTTGATGATTCTGTTGTGTTGGTTGAAGGATTCTGTTGTTCTGTTGGACTTGCTTGTTCTGTAGAGTTTGCAGGTTGTGTTGTAACAGGTGTTGTTTGAGTTTCAATAGATTTTGTGACACTTTCTACGGCAGCTTTATTTTCTATAGCCATTCTGTTATATGTAAAAGCTAAAAGAAAAACAACCACAAAGAAAATGACACCAACTCCAGTTACTAACCAGTTTAGTAGTTTTTCCTTCTCAGGGCTTTGTCTACCTTTCAATGTGTTTTTTATTCTATATTGATAGACTACAACAAAGATTAATAATGCAGAAAAAATAAAAAAAAGAACAGTTAAAAAAGTTATCATTTTTTCCTCCTAAATTATACAAATATTAACATTGAGAAGATTTATATTCTATGATCCTTTTAAATGAATCAAAATTTAATGAAGCACCCCCGACAAGGACTCCATCAACTTGAGATACATTCATTAAATCATCAATATTTTCTGTGTTTACAGATCCACCATATAGTATTCTTATAGAATTTGCGAAATTTGGACCAATATATTTCTCTATAGTTTTTCTAATCATTTTGTGCATCTCATAAGCATCTTTTGGAGTAGCATTTTTACCGGTACCAATTGCCCATATTGGTTCATAAGCTATTACAATTTTTTTAGCATCATCTATATTATCTTCAAAGGAGATCCTACTAAAAACATATTCAATCTGAGAGGTTACCTTTTCAATATGTTTTGAGTTTTCCCTTTCTTCCAAGGTTTCACCAACGCAAATAATTGGAATTATTTCCTTTTCAATTGCGGATTTTGCTTTTAGGTAAACTAATTCATCTGTTTCATTAAAGTATGTCCTTCTTTCAGAGTGTCCAAGAATAACATATTTAATATTAAAATCTGATAGCATTGATATTGAGACTTCTCCAGTAAAAGCTCCATTTTCTTTATAATAACTATTTTGAGCTCCAATTTGAATAGGTGAATCTTTGCAAATATCTGAAATAGCAGGGATATATACAAAAGGTGGGAATATTGCTATATCATCTTTGGGTTCTTTAATCTGATTAACAAGTTTTGAAGCTAATTCCTTGGCAGAAGATAGTGTAAGATTCATTTTCCAATTCCCTGCGATCAATGCTTTCATAGATATTTCTCCACTTTTATTATTCAAATATAGCTAGACCAGGTAATTTTTTTCCCTCAACATATTCTAAGGAAGCACCACCACCAGAAGAAAGATGATTAAACTTTGATTCTAATTTAGCCATAGCAATAGCCGCAACAGAATCTCCTCCACCAACAACCTTAAAGCTCTTTGTTTTTCCAATGATTTGTGCAACTTTTATAGTTCCTTTGGCAAATTGTGGAATCTCAAATATTCCTAAAGGACCATTCCAGAAAATAGTCTTGCCTTTACTGATATGCTGTGCAAATAATTTTATTGTCTTTGGGCCAATATCAACTCCCATTTTATCTACATCAATATCTGGTCCCTTTGATTTAAATTTTTTTGAATTTTCTTTCGCTTCATAAGCCATGATATGATCTACAGGGAGTATAAATTGTACTTTTGCTTTTGCTGCTTCACTCATTATACTATATGCTGTTTGAACATATTCTGTTTCAACTAAAGATTTTCCAACTTCAAGTCCATTTGCCCTTAAAAATGTATAAGCCATTGCCCCACCAATAAGGATGATATCTGCCTTTTTAATCAGCTGTAAAAGAACATCTATTTTTGATGAGACTTTTGAACCTCCTACTATTGCTACAAGAGGAGGATTCTGTTTATGTAAAACATAATTTAAGTTTTGAACTTCATCTCTAATAAGAAAACCATAGTAGTGTGGTAAAAATTTTGCAATAGCTTCAACAGAAGCATGTGCCCTATGGACTGCGCCAAAAGCATCAGATACAAAAATATCTGCGTTTTCAGTAAGTTTTTTAGCGAATTCCAAGTTGTTTTCTTCTTCTTCTTTATAAAATCTTAAGTTTTCGCAAATCAAAATATCTTTTGGTTGCATCTTTTCTATAGCACTTTTTACCTTATCTCCAATGCAATCATCAACAAAATTTATTGAATTGTATGAAATATTTAATGAATTAAGTAAATTCTCTAAAATAGGTTTAACAATGGATAGGGTTTCCTTATCAGTTCTCTTACCTTTTGGTCTTCCTTTATGTGAAATAATGATAATTTTGCAATTTTTCGATAGTAAGTATTTTATTGTAGGAATACTCATCTTGATTCTTGAATCATCCGTAACAATTTGACCGCTTTCATCTGTTGGGACATTGTAATCTACTCTAAGCAAAACTTTTTTTTCGCTTATAGAACCAGCATTTTCAATAAAAAGTTCTGGTTTCAGAATCATAAATCCTCCAAAAATGATGAATAATTACTTTATAAAACTTACTACTACATAAATAGATATAACAAATAAAGAATAAAAAGTCAAACATAATTAAGATACTACTCGACCTCTTCCGCTTTCAATACCTTAATAAAAGCATCTTGTGGAATCTCTACTTCTCCGAATCTTTTCATTCTTTTTTTACCTTCTTTTTGCTTTTCAAGAAGTTTTCTCTTTCTTGTTATATCTCCACCATAGCATTTCGCAAGGACATCCTTTCTATATGGAGAAATTGTTTCTCTTGCAACAACTTTTGCTCCTATTGCTGCCTGTAATGCTACGGCGAACTGCTGTCTTGGTATAATATCTTTTAATTTCTCAACGATACTTCTTCCTATATAAGCTGCTTTAGGTTCGTAAACTATCATAGAAAATGCATCAACTTTTTCTTTAGCCACAAGTATTTCAAGCTTTGCAAGTTTTGTTTCCTTATATCCTTCAAATTCATAATCTAAACTTGCATATCCTTTTGAAATTGATTTTAATTTATTATAAAAATCAAACAATATCTCAGACATAGGCATTTCATATTTTAGCATTACTCTTTTTGCCCCAAGATAATCCATCCCTATCTGATTTCCCCTGCTATCTTCACAAAGTTTTATGCAGTTACCCACAAATTCTTCTGGAGTTATTATTTCAGCAATAATATAAGGTTCATAAGATTTTTCTATCTGAGTTAAATCTGGAAAATCCGCTGGTTTATTTATTTCGATAATCTCATCGATACCTGCTAGTTTAAATCTATATTTTACTGATGGTGAAGTTAAAATAACTTCCATACCAAATTCAGTTAGTAATCTTTCCTGGACAACCTCAAGATGAAGCATACCTAAAAACCCGCATCTAAAGCCGAAACCAAGTGCTTGAGAATTATCTTTTTCATATTTTAATGCGGGATCTGTAAGTTTTAACTTTTCAAGAGCTATGGCAAGATTTTCAAACTGTGTCGTATCAAGAGGATATATGGAAGAAAAAACATATTGTTTGACATCTTTATAACCAGGAAGTGCATTATTACATGGATTATTCTTTAAAGTAACCGTATCTCCGATTCTGGCATCTGAAATTTCTTTGATAGTTGCTGTAAAATATCCTACTTCGCCTGCATATAAAGCTTCAGATGGAGTGTATTTTAATTTTAAATATCCGACTTCATCCACAATAAAAGATTTTTTATTTCCTAAGAATATTATTTCATCTTGAGGCTTTATACTTCCTTCAAAAACCCTAATATGTACAATTACACCTTTATAGTTATTGTATATAGCATCAAAGATCAAAGCCTTTAAGGGAGCATTTACATCACCTGTTGGAGCAGGTATCTTTTCAACTATTTTCTTACATAATAAATCTATATTTATCCCTTTTTTAGCAGAAACAGAAATTATATCATCCTTTATAAAACCAAGTTCTTCCTGTAATTCTTTCGAGACTTTTTCAACTTCTGCATTTTGTAAATCTATTTTATTTATTACTGGAATAATCTCAAGATTTGAATCGAATGCAAGATGGAAGTTTGTTAAAGTCTGAGCCTCTACTCCCTGTGTAGCATCTACAACTAAAAGTGCACCTTCACAAGCTGCAAGTGCTCTTGAAACCTCATAGGAAAAATCAACATGCCCCGGGGTGTCTATTAAATTTAGGATGTATTTTTGACCATCTAAAATATATTCCAATCTGACTGATTGGGATTTTATTGTTATTCCTCTTTCCCTTTCAATCTCAAGATTATCTAAGATCTGCTGATGTTTTTCCTTTTCTTCTTTTGGTAGAAGTCCGGTTTCTTCTATTAATCTATCTGCTAAGGTTGACTTTCCATGATCAATATGTGCAATAATACTAAAATTTCTGATATTTTTCATACTAAAAGAAGTTATGCATAATTTATAGATTTTGCAAATATTGAGTTGGAACTTCTATTCTTTGCTGAAATTCATTCATCTGTTTAAAAAAATTACCTAGAGCAATACCTTTACTGATAAGTTTATTAACCCTTAAAACTTCTTTTGAAGAAAGTTTAGTGGGCAAGTTATTTTGAAAATCAGTTCCTGGTATAGGTAAAAAATAATGAAGATTAGCAGTTACTTGTTTGCTACAATTTTTCTCTAAAAAACTAAAAGTTATCTCTCTATCCTCTTGATTTTCTTCTGGAAGTCCTAAAATTATGTCTATGATTGGTTCTAACCCTATTTTTTGACAATATGTTAATGTATCTTCAATAGAATCTAATGGATCGTTTCTTCCAATAATTTTTTGAAGTCTTTTAGATGCAGTTTGAATCCCTATTGTAATCTTTTTTGTGGCACTATATTTACTAATTAAGTCAAGATATTCATATTTTAAGTATCTAAGTGAAAGTTCAGAGGGGAAAGAACCAAGATACAAAAAAATCTTTAAATTATTTTTCTCGCCTTCATCTATTGTAAACCTAATAAGTTTTTCCCATTGTTTTATAAAGTCTAATTTTACATCATTACCGAAATAAAGAGCAAAATCTGGACTTATGAATCTAATATGATTCTTTTTATTTTTAATCTGATATTTTAAAAATACTTTTACTAAATCAATATCCTTTTTTCTTGGAATTCTACCAAAAATATTGGAAGTTTGACAATATTTGCAAGCTTGAGGACAACCTCTAATTATTTCTATAGGATGAAAAAAAGATGTAACTAATGGAAAGGATGGGAAAAAGCAGAATAACTTCTGATCTTTTTCTATCTCTTCTATCTTTAAAATAATATAATCTACCTCATCTTTATTATCAAAAAAAAGTTTATTAGAATGTTTTATATAAAAATTTCTCAAAAATTCTTTTTTGCTTTTTAAGTCAGATTTTTCTGAAATTATAAAATTTGAAGATAGATTTCTTTGAATATTAATTTTTGAAGAATTTTTAACTACTTTAATTGAAGAAAATTTTGAAATACAATTCGATATATTTTCAGGTAATATTTCGACTTTGACACTATATTTTACATCTGAAATAAATGAATCAAAGGTAGAAAGATAAGAAAAAAGATCTATTAAAAAGGATTCTCCCTCAGATTTACAAACCAAATCAAAATAATTTGCATACAAATTAGGCTGTGCTATTGCATCAGGTCCACCTACAACAAATAAACTTTCATTAAAATTCTCTTTTAAGTATTTTAGTAGAACTAAAAAGAATTTTCTATACCAGCTATGTGCTGAGAAGAAAAAAAGATTTAAATCATTTGAAATTTTAAAATTTTTAAGCTGATTTTTAACACTTAAGTAAATAAGATTTTCATCGTAACTCTCATTTTCTCTTAATAAAATATCCTTTAAGTAAACTATCTCAATTTTTGAAGAAAAAAAATCCGCTATAGTTATTACTGGGGAAAAAGAGTATCTATTTTCCTTTAATACCAAAAGATTTGAGACCATGAATAGAAAATAACAAAATATTAGAAAAAACCAATATTTAGTTTATGAACCTTTAGTCTTTATCTTTGAAATTGCTGCTGATGTAATTTTTATTTTCTTCTTTTTATTATTAACAAATTCATCGGCAAAATATAATTTAAACCATTCAACGGTATCATTTAAAGTTTCTTCAATATCTCTAGAACTATACCCAAGCTCAGCTTCTGCTTTTCTAGTACTAATAACTGAGTTGCTGCTAATTATTTGCAAAGATTCATAGGTAATAAGAGGTTCTTTACCACTTTTTTTTGAAGCTTTTTCATAAAAATAAGCCAAAAAACTTAAAAATTTTGAAGGTAGATACAATAGAGGTTTTTTAATATGAAGTTTTTCAGATAAAAAGTTAAAAAGCTTTTTAAAACTTAAGTATTCTCCAGATAATAGATATATTTCACCATCACGACCTTTTTCAATGGCTAAAATGCAACCTTCTGCCACATCTCTGACATCAACAAAATTATACCCTCCATCAAGTGTATACCATACTTTTTTCCTCATAAAATCAAGGATAAGTCTCCCCATTCTTGATGGTCTATAATCAAAAGGCCCAATTATACCTGATGGACATACTATTTTACAGTGAAGACCAGATTTAACATAATTTAAAATCTTTAAAGTGGCTATTGCTTTTGTTTTACCATAAATCCCTATGGCATTTACTGGAGATACTGGAATTGTTTCATCTATAGTTATACCATGAGTAATATCTGCAAGAGAATGAATCGAAGAAACATAGACCATCGATTTGACATTTTTTTCTAAAGCCATTTTTGCCACATTAACTGCACCATTTACATTTATATCATATAAAATCTCTGGATTTTTTGAAGTTATCGCAATCATGCTTGCAAGGTGAAATACCTTATCTACATTTTCAAAAGCAACCTGAAGATCCTTTTCATTTCTTATATCACCCCAAACAATTTCAACTGGAAAATTCTCTATGGATGAGGTATCTTCGTTCTTTAATGCTAACACTCTAACTTTTTCGCCATTTTCAACAAGTTTTTTAGTAAGAACTGTCCCCAAAAAACCAGCTCCTCCAGTGATTAAAATCATAATCGCCCCCTATGTGTAAGTGCTCACTCATTTTCATAAAAAATATAGTTTAATTTTTCTTTAAATCAAGTTTTTTAAGATTTTTTTTTTAAAAAATTTAATTTTTTTTATATTAGTTTTTTTTATTAGTTTTATAGATATATTAGTTTTGTAGATTTTTTTGACAGGTATAAATTGAAAATAAAGATATATAAGAATTACGAATATACTAAAGGGCAACTCCACTTATTGGAGTTACCCTTTAGTATATTAAAAAAAAGGATAATTAACCAAAATCCTTATCAAAATAGGAAATTGACAAAATAAAACTGGATAACTCTAAATATTATAGTTATTTTTAATGTAGTTAATTCCTTCATCCATTGACTTAATATTAAGATCTATGAATTTTGCTTTAGAACCAGTTAAATTTTCTTCAAATACATTTTTCATGGTTTCCAGAGAAACAATTTTTGTGACTGCAATTAATGCTCCAGCCATAATCATATTGATAATTTTTTGAGAACCAAGTCTATTCGCAATCTCATTTAACGGAACTTTATAGACTCTTATATCTTTTCTTGAAGGTTCAATATCGATAATAGAAGAATTCATAAATAGAATTCCATCCTTTTTAAGAGTTTTTTCAAACTTTTCTAAGGAAGGTCTATTCATTGCAATTAAAATAGAACTTTCAGTAATAATTGGTGAAGCGATAGGTTCATCAGAAACTATGACATGACAATTTGCGGTTCCACCTCTCATTTCAGGACCATAAGAAGGTAGCCATGAAACTTCTTTTCCTTCTTCCATTGCTGCTTCAGAAATAAATTTACCTAAAAGCATAACGCCCTGTCCACCAAAACCAGCCATTATTATTTCTTCGTGCATTAGTTTCCTCCTTCATTTGAAGATACATCTTTATATATCCCTAGAGGATAATAAGGTTCCATATTTTCCTTAAGCCACTTAAGAGATTCAACTGGAGTCAATCCCCAGTTAGTTGGACAGGTAGATAAGACTTCAACTAAAGAAAAACCTTTGCCTTCAATTTGCATTTGAAAGGCTTTTTTTATTGCAGCTTTTGCTTTTGTAAGATGAGCTATATCATATACTGCAACTCGAGCAATAAAGGCTGTTGATGGTATAGTTGCTAGCATTTCTGAAACTCTATAAGGGAAACCACAATGAGCTGGATCTCTTCCATAAGGCGAAGTAGTTGTTTTTTGACCAGGTAAAGTTGTAGGAGCCATCTGACCACCAGTCATACCATATATTGCGTTATTAACAAAAATAGTTGTAATTTTTTCTCCTCTGTGTGCAACATGAACAATATCACCTGTTCCAATAGATGCGAGATCCCCATCACCTTGATATGTAAAAACTACAGAATCTGGAACTGCCCTCTTAATGCCAGTAGCGACTGCTGGAGCTCTACCATGTGCTGCTTCATGCATATCACAATTGAAATATTTATATGCAAAAACCGCACATCCAACAGGAGCAACTCCAATTGCTCTATCAAGAACATTAAGTTCAACTAAAGTTTCTGCAACTAATTTATGGATTACTCCATGTAGACAACCAGGACAATAATGAAGAGGAACATCTGTCAAACCTTTAGATTTTTCATAAACTATTTTTCCCATTTTATTTCCTCTAATTTATTTTTTAAGTAAAGATTTAGCATAATCTATTATTTCTTTTGGTTCTGGTACCATTCCACCAGTTCTACCATAAAAATAAACTGGTTTTTTACCATTTATTGACAATTTTACATCTTCAATCATTTGACCAGCTGACATCTCAACTGTTAGGAAAAATTTAGCCTTAGAATTTTCAGCCCAATTTTCAAAGATTTTTTCTGGGAATGGCCATAAAGTTATTGGTCTTATTAATCCAGCTTTAATTCCCTCTTCTTCTAACTTTTTAATGACATATTTGACAATTCTTGAAGTAGTTCCATAAGAAGCAAAAATGATATCTAAATCTTTAGACATTTTATATTCTTCATATCTAATTTCTTTTTCGACTATAGTTTTATACTTTTTTTGAATTTCAATATTTAGGTTTTCTAAGTCTTCTGGTTCTATAGATAGTGAATTTATTATTCTTCTTTTCCCATCAGGGGAATTTCTTGTTCCAGTTGTTGCCCAAGTCTTTGGTGGAAGGTTCTTATTTGTCGATTCTTTAAATTCTACTGGTTCCATCATCTGTCCTATCATGCCATCTCCAAGAAGCAATACTGGATTTCTATATAAATCCGCCATATCAAAGGCATCATACATTAAATCAACAGCTTCTTGAACAGAAGATGGAGCTAAAACTATAAGATGGACATCACCATGACACATCCCTTTGACTGCTTGCATGTAATCGGATTGAGCAGGTGCTATATTTCCAAGACCAGGACCACCTCTTACCATATTTACTATAACGCATGGTAGCTGTGCCCCAATCATATAAGATATTCCTTCTGCCATCAATGATATTCCAGGGGATGAAGATGAAGTCATGACTCTTACGCCAGAACCTGCAGCACCATATAGCATATTTGCAGCTGCAAATTCAGCTTCAGCTTGTAAATATACTCCTCCTCTTTTAGGAAGTTCTCTTGACATATATTCAGGTATTTCATTTTGAGGAGTAATAGGATATCCAAAAAAGTATTTACAACCAGCCCTAATAGCTGCTTCAGCAACAGCTTCATTACCTTTCATCAGTATCTTTTTTCCCATTTTTAAATTCTCCTTATAATTCAATAAGTTTTAATCGATTCTTTCAACGGTAATAACAGAATCCGGGCAAATTTTTGCGCAACTTCCGCAAGCTGTGCATTTATCCATATCATTTACAGTTGCCAGATGATATCCTTTAGTATTCATCCTTGTGAAATCCATAACGATTATTTTCACAGGGCAAACTGTGGTACAGAGTTCGCAACCTTTGCATAGCTCTGTATTAAAGGTAACTTT
>JAAZOT010000095.1 GCA_012797605.1 Spirochaetales bacterium
AAAAAAATAGTTGATGAAGATGATATAGCTTTAATCGTTTCTTCTTGGACAAATATACCTGTATCTAAACTTTTAGAATCAGAAAGAGAAAAGCTTTTAACCATAGAAAATGAGCTTAGAAATAGGGTGGTTGGGCAAGATCATGCACTTTATGCTATAGCTAATGCTATAAGAAGAAGTAAAGCCGGACTTTCAGATGAAAATAGACCAATAGGGTCATTTATATTCTTAGGTCCAACTGGTGTCGGTAAAACCGAAACAGCGAAAGCCTTGGCAAAGTATCTTTTTGATACAGAAAAAGCGATGGTTAGACTAGATATGAGCGAATTTATGGAGAAACACTCAGTTTCTAAAATAATTGGTGCACCTCCTGGATATGTTGGTTATGAAGAAGGTGGGGCTTTAACTGAGATAATAAGAAGGCAACCTTATTCCGTAATACTGCTTGATGAAATAGAAAAAGCTCATCCCGATGTGTTTAATCTGCTTTTACAGATCTTAGATGATGGTAGACTTACAGATAATCATGGAAGAATAGTAAACTTTAAAAATACAATAATAATAATGACTTCTAATATAGGTTCTGAATTTATATTAAATTCTGATTCAAATGAGAAAATTGAACAAACTGTTAAACCTCTTTTGTTCAATTATTTCAAACCAGAGTTTTTGAATAGGGTTGATGAAATTGTCATTTTTAGAAAATTAACTGAGGAAATAGCTAAGGATATTGTAAAAATTCAATTAAAATATCTTGCTTTAAGGCTTGAAAAACAAAAGATTAATCTTTCTTGGACTGATAAAGCAATCGATAAAATTGTAAAGGAAGGATTTCAGAAAGAATTCGGTGCAAGACCATTGAAAAGGTATATTCAAACTAACATTGAAGACTTATTATCAGTTGAAATTCTATCTGGAAAAATTGGTGAAAATGATAATATAACAATCGATGTGAAAGCCCAAGATAAAAACTTAAAAGAGGATTTTGTTTTTATTAAAAAATAAAAAGATATTTCTTTATTCCATTTATTTTTCTCATCTGATTTTTGTTTAAATTTTTAATTTATTAGGGTCAACCAAGTTTTGAAATTTTGTAATCCCTGTTTTATAATAATATAAAGTTCAGTATAACTTTGTAGGGGGATTAAAAATGGAATTAAATTTAGATAATAAAGAAAAAGAATATTACCTAAAGATTTCGAGGCAAGCTATAGCTGACGAACTAGGTATTACATTCAAAACTGATATTGACCCTAATTATAATCCTCCTCATGGAAAAGATTTGTATGGAGTTTTTGTAACATTGACAGAAGAAGGGGAGTTAAGAGGTTGTATTGGTTATATTCGAGGTTATGAATCTTTAGTAAATAGTATTAGAAAGATGGCAAAGGAAGCTGCTTTTCATGATTTTCGTTTTGGACCTTTGAGAAAAGAGGAGTTTGAGAAAATAAAAATTGAAATATCCATACTTTCACCAATGCAAAAGATTAACTCAATAGATGAAATAGTAATTGGTAGAGATGGCCTTATGATTACAAGGCAGAATTACTCTGGACTGTTACTACCCCAAGTTCCTGTTGAATATAACTGGGACCTTAAAACATATTTAGAGCATCTTTGCATGAAAGCCGGACTTCCTACAAATGCATATAACCTTCCTGGAACAATAATTTATAGGTTTTCAGCTTATATATTCAGTGAAGATTAACATACTTTTTAACAATATTTAACTCTTTTAGTATTGACAAATCTTTCTTTTATTTGCTAAATAGAGTTAGTTAAGTTCCATACTTAAGGAAGGTAATAATGTCAAAAAACAAACTATTCATTTTTTTCTTTTTTCTCATTATTTTTCTTTTATCTTCAACTAATTTAGTGGCTCAATCGGACAAGAGTTGGGTGGTAGAAATCAATGGTAAGAAATATTCCATAGATGATTTCATGACAAAATTTTATATTTTTATTGAGCTAACTGCTCCGAGGGATCAATGGGAAAAGTTGAAAAAAGATAAGAAGATGATGAAAGATTATCTTGAGATTTATATCAACGAAATTATTTTATGGGATAGAATTAAAAGAGACAAATTTGATACTCAGAATACAAGGTTACTAAGCTTCACAAGACAGCAAGTTATAATCAACCTATATATTATGAAAGTCATCTATGAAAGCATTAAGGATCCTACCGATGATGAAATCGCTACTTTCTATGATCAAAATAAGGACAGATTCAAGGGAGTAAAACTTGAAACAGCTGCTTCACAAATAAAAGAATACTTGAAACAACAAAAATTGCAGAATGAATTGAAAAAAAGAATTGAAAGAATAAAAGAAAATATTACAATTCAAAGAAATCCAGATTATTTCGAAAAAGGTCAAAAAACCACATGGGTATTAAAAATTGGTGATATTATAATTTCTTATGATGATTTTAATGGTTTATATGAAGATTATAAGCAAACACTAAGAGATAGTGGACAGGGCGCAGTTATTGATCAACAACCAGTTCTTTTCCTTCAAGATTTTACCAATAACTATATAAATAATTATTTGCTATACAATTTTGAAATTAAAAAGACTGATTTTGAAAAAAAATTTGCCACTCAAATTGAATATCTATATCAAAGACAGGTCATGGAACTTTATGTTCAACAAAAACTTAAAGGTCAATTTAAACCAGTATCTGCTGAACAGGTAAAACAATACTATGAAACATACAAATCCAAATTTGCAAATATGTCACCTGAGCAAGCATACCAATATATCGCCCAAATGTTGAATATGCAACTTTATCAGACAATGGTCAATAACCTTGTTCAACAATATCGAGATGAGTATTTGATAAAGAAAAATTATAGTTTAGATTTCTTGCAAGATTAAATATTTAAACAAGATTGAATATTTAAAATGATAATTTTCTTAAATTATTAAATCAAAAAAAAGAGGAGTTATAAACTCCTCTTTTTTTTTGATTTTTTTTTCTTTTAAACTATTATGTAATTAAAGGGGAATTAAATGTCACCTCAACTAAAAAAGTTTGGAAAAAATTCTATTATTTATTTTACTGGAGATAATGACAGTAATATTTATATATTAAAAGAAGGACAGGTTATTATAAGTTATATACCTTCAGATAAATTGGAAGAAGAAGCTTATGTTGTAAAACCTGGAGAATTTTTTGGGCTTAAAAGTGCAATGGGGAAATATCCAAGAGAAGAAACAGCCATGGCAGCAACTGAGGTTGTCGCTGTCGCAATGAATGAAAATGAATTCTTAGCAGTAAATGGGAAAAATGAACAACTTTTACTAAAAATACTAAAAGCTCTATCTAAAGAACTTAGAGAAACAGTCAGAAAGGTTAACCAACTTACTGGACAAAATGAGGTTTTACCTGATGTTGGCTTGTTTAACTATGGGATGTATTACTTTAAGACAAAACAATATAAGAAATCAAAATATTGTTTTCAAAAACTTTTAGAATTATATCCCGATTGTTCAAATAAAGATGAGGCACTAGCACAACTAAAGGCACTTGAAAATCTTATTTCAGATGATTTTTCAGCTGATGAAACTCATCAAACTCTTGATTCAGCTTTAGGAAAGACTGAGAATTTCGTGGAAAAAGTGGAAGCAGAAAAAGAACAACAATCTTCTGAAGAAGAAAAAATGTATTATGAAGCTGTAAATGCAGTAATGGCATCAAAATTAGAGGAAGGCTTAAAACTTTTTAAGCAGATCTTTGATGATTCCAATACTTCGGAAGAATACAAATCAAAGTCACTACTTGAAATGGGGAAAATCTTAAAAAGAATGAAAAACTTTGACGCAGCTGAAAAAGTATTTAAAAAATTTATTACAGACTTCTCATCTTCTGAACTAGCAAAAGAAGCGATATACGAACTCGCTGAAAATTATAAGTTAAAAGGTGATTTGGAAAACTGTAAAAAACTTATAGCAAAAATTATCAGCTTACAACCTGCCGATGAAATTACTACGAAAGCAAAAAGATTGCTTGGTTCTTTACAATAAAAAAGAGGTATTATGGGCTTAGATTTATTTTCTAAATTTGGTAAAACTTATCAAAAAGGTGAAATTATATTTGCTGAATATGAACCTGGAGATACATTTTATTTGATTCAGGAAGGAAGAGTAAAGGTCACTAAGTTAGTGGAGGGAAAAGAAAAAATTCTTGATGTATTCGGACCTGGAGATATTTTTGGGGAAATGGCAATAATAGAGAGAAAGCCTAGATCTGCAACTGTCGAAGCTATAACAGATTTAAAAGTTTTAGAATTCAATAAAGATAATTTTACCCTACTCCTAACCGCTAATCCAGCTTGGATTGAAAAACTTATAAGATCATTTGCCAAGAGGATTTATGAGGCAAAAAGACGAGTTAAAATACTTCTATTAAAAGATCCAGAATTAAGAATAATGGATACTTTTTGTATGCTTGCTGAATGTAGAAATAATGTTTCAAAGAACTATTTAGATCCCGTAACTTTCAAGGAAACAATAGAGAGCATTGCCAATTGGGCTGGACTCGATCTTGATCAAACCAGAAGAATACTTAAGGATTTTGAAAGAATGAATAGAATTACTTTTGGAAGTGGAGAGATTACAGTCAAGAATATCAATGAGTTTTATAGGGTTATTGAAAGTAAGATTAAAGTGATGCAAAAGATGGGGGAATTGTGAAAACTCTCTTAGTTGGTGGCAAATTGTTTGATAAAAGTCAGGGGTTTTCAGGAGAAAAAAAAGATATATTAATAGAAAATGGATTTATTAAAGAAATAAAAGATTCTATAGATTTAGATGAAGTTAAAGCAATTGATTGTAAGATTTTTGACTTAAATGGATTATATATTTTCCCTGGTTTTATTGATATTCATACTCATTTTAGATATCCTGGTCAAATAGAAAAAGAAGATATTGAAAGTGGATCTTTTGCAGCTCTTCATGGAGGTTATACTACTTGTGTTGCTATGCCAAACACAAATCCTCCCATTCAAAATGAAGATCATATTAAAGATATAAATCTTTTATCAAAATATTTAGATATAATTCCAGCAAGTTGTATTACTGAAAATAGGGAAGGTAAAAAGCTCGTAGATATAGAAAAAAATGTTAAATCTGGTTTTTCTATTTTCACAGATGATGGAAATGAAGTTAAAGATCCAGAATTACTCTTTGAAGCTCTCCTTTTATCTAAAAAATATGATTTCATAATAATGGAACATTGCATCGATAATGATTTTTTTAAAAGTGGAGTGATAAATTTCGGACCTATTTCTAAACAACTTAAGGTTAAAGGGATACCTGATGCAGCTGAAACAACTATAGCTTATAGAGATATACAACTTGCTAAATTGGCCCAATCTAAAATTCATCTTACTCATTTAAGCACAAAAGAATCTATAGAATTGGCTTTGGTTGCTAAAGAAAAAAATATCGATGTGAGTTTTGATGTTACTCCTCATCATTTACTATTAAATGAAAATAATTGTATCACTAAAGATCCAATATTTAAGGTTTCACCACCTTTAAGATCTTTTGAAAATCAAGAAAATCTAAAAAGACTATTTTTAGAGGGGAAAATTGAAATTATAGCTACAGATCATGCTCCTCATCTTGAAAAAGAAAAACATTTAGATATTACTTTAGCACCATTTGGTATAACTGGACTTGAAACAACATTTTTACTTTTATTTAATGAGTTTGTTTTGACAAAGCTTACTAGTCTTGAAAACCTTTTATCATGTTTGACTTCAAATCCAGCCAATAGATTTAAATTCGAGAAAAAGGGAAAATTAGAAAAAGATTATATTGCTGATCTTACCGTATTTGACCCAAATGAAGAACAAAAAATTACTCCATCATTTTTCTATTCAAAAGCAAAATATTCTCCTTATATGAATAAGAAAATAAAAGGCAAAATTGTTAAGGTTTTTAAAAATGGTCAACTTGTTCTTAATTCAAATAAAGGAGAAAATCAATTTTTTAGAAAACCTTTATTATAATTTAGATAATGTTATAACTTAGTTAATCAGTAATTAATAAGTTTTTAAGATTAATAATAAAGGCATAATATGTTAAAAAAAGATATTTCGGATTATGATGTTTTTATAACAAAAAATGATAAGATAAATGAAAATTACTATTTATTGGGTATTTCCAGGCCATCTGGATTTGATATAATGGCTGGTCAATTTGTAAATATTAAAATTGAACCCAATTCGATTCAACCTTTTTTAAGAAGACCTTTTTCTGTTTTTTATTTAGATAAATATGAAATTGGTATTCTTTATCAAATAAAAGGAGAGGGGACAAAACTTCTTTCAACAAAGAAAAATGGGACAAAATTAAAAATGATTGGACCTCTTGGTACCTCTTTCCCTTTAGAAGACTCATTTATGAAAAATATCGATGGCGTTTTTCTTATCGCAGGAGGCATTGGTATTGCCCCTTTATTTTTTTATGCAAATAGAATAAAAGCAAAATACGAATATCTTGATATCAATCTTATTTATGGAATAAGAGATGGTGGTTTTTTGTTGCCAGAAGATTATATTAAATATTACTTTTCCTCCATCTTTTTTTCTTTAGAAAGAAAAAAAGTATATGAAGAGAATATTTATAGTGGATGCAATTGTAAATTTTTTGAAGGAAATATTTTTTCTGCCCTAAATAGTTTTGAGTTTGATTCTTTAATAAAAAAATATAATAATCCTATATTTGCTGTTTGTGGACCCGATCCAATGTTAAAAGCTTTTATAGAGTGGAATAAAGATAAATATTTTGAATCTTATCTATCTTTAGAATCCTTTATGGGTTGTGGTTTTCATGCTTGCCTTGGCTGTGCCGTACCTAAAAGCTCTGGTGGTTACATCTATCTATGTGAAGAAGGTCCAGTTGTTTATTACAAGGATATTAATCTTCAGTAGAAATTAGAAAAGAAAAAAATTTTTAAAGTAAAGTAAAAGTATAATAAGTATAGTAAAAGGATCGTTATGTCATTACTCGAAGTAAAAAAAGGTAAATTAAATTTAAAAAATCCTATTTTAACTGCCTCTGGAACATTTGGTTATGGGGATGAATTTGAGCCTTTTTTTGATGTTTCTCTATTAGGTGGGATAACTATAAAAGGAACAACATTAAATCCAAAAGACGGGAATCCGCCACCAAGGATATATGAGGTTTACGGAGGGATGTTAAACTCTATTGGACTCGCGAATATTGGTATAAATCAAGTTATAGAAAAATATTCAAAATACTTTTTGTCGTTAATAAATTCAGGCTGTGCAGTTATAATAAATATCAATGGAGAAAAAATAGAGGATTTTTTAAAAATTATAGAAATTTCAGATTCAACAGGTTGTTTCAACTTTTATGAAATCAATGTCAGTTGTCCAAATGTTAAAAAAGGAGGGATCGCTTTTTCTCAAGACCCCAAAACGATGGGAAAGTTAATCAATAAGATACGAAAAAAAACAAAAACTCCTATAATAGTTAAACTTTCACCAAATGTTCAGTCTATTTCACCCTATGTTAAATCCGCAGAAGATTCAGGAGCAGATATAATAAGCCTTATTAACACAATGAAAGGGATATCTATAGATATAAATTCAAAAAAACCAAGATTTAAAAATATTTATGCTGGTTTTTCTGGACCTGCAATAAAACCAATCGCTCTTTATCATATATATGAGGCAAGAAGATCTACTTGCCTTCCGATTATTGGAATGGGTGGTATTAATAACTTTAACGATATGCTTGAATTCTTTGCAGTCGGTGCTGATGCAATTGAAGTTGGAACTATGAATTTAGTTAATCCAACGATAACTTATGAATTATTGATAGAATTGGAAAAATATTGTGAAAATAACAAAAAACCTTTAAGCAAGATAAAAGAAGAGTTGACACAGTGGATGAAGCAGTGACTATTAATTTTATCGGTTTAACATTTTAGATTTACCTAGCTATAATTTATAAGTCTATGATTTATAAGTTTTTTTTATAAATTATGGTTTGAAATACTAAATTTAATTATTTAGGAGTGAATTATGAAGATCGGGTTATTTACTGGCGGTGGAGATTGTGGTGGGCTTGAAGCAGTGATAAGAGGGGTCGTTTTTGCTGCACATAATGATAATATTGAAGTTATTGGAATTCCAAATGGATATCTTGGTCTTTATAATCTTGATAAAAATCCCGGACTTAAAATACCATGTTCAATGGTGGATAATCGAGCAAAAAAATGTGGGACAGTTCTTGGTACTTCAAGAGTAAAACTTCATTCGATACCTGATGGATTTGAAAAAGTAAAAAAAAATCTTCAGAATGCTGGAATAGAGATTTTAGTTGGTGCTGGAGGGGATGATACTTCACTAGTTTTAGAGCAACTTTCAAATAGTGGTTTTAAAGTTATATGGGTTCCTAAAACTATGGATCTTGATATTTTGCCTTATTCAGTTGGTGGCTCTTCAGCTATTAACAAAATTGCAGATGCCGTTTATGAACTTAGAACTACAGCAAGATCCCATGATAGGATAATGGTTGTTGAGGTTTTTGGTAGATATGTTGGACATACCGCTTTATATGGAGGTGTAGCTGGTCAGGCAGATATGATTTTGATTCCAGAAATACCTGTTGATGTTGATTATATGTACAAGACTATAGTTGAAAAGTATAAAGAAAGATTAGAGAATTCAAGATTAAAAAAATCTTGGTATATGATTGTTGTATCTGAAGGGATAAAGGATTTAAGAACTGGAGAATTGATTACCTCATCTTCCGAACTTGATCATTTTGGGCATGTTCAGCTTGGCGGAGCAGGCGAATATGTTGTAAGTATTATTAAAAAGAAATTGAAGGAAGATGAAGAGCTAAAATCTTTCATGGATAAACATGGAGTATTTATTAAGGGTGTTCAAGAAACACCAAATGTTAGGTCTGTTAATCTTGGTCATACTATTAGAGCTGGGATTTCAGATGCTTACGATGCGACTCAGGGTCAGAAGTATGGCGCTGCGACAATTGAGTGTATAAAAAGAGGGATATTTGGAGTAGGTATAGCCGATGTAAAGGCAGATAAAATTTTCACAATGCCCATCGGAAAGCTCAGGCAACAAAGACCAGTAAATATGGAAACAGTTGCACTATATGAAAAAATGGGTTACAATTTTGGAAGATCTCCAATTGAATATAAACCGGAAATTAGATCAATTAGTGAATCTGAACTGTCAAGAATTTTTTAGTTATTGCTAAAAGATTTTAATCTGTTAAATTTTTATCACAAAATAAAATTGCTATTTTATCATTGCTATGTTCATAATTTGAAATTTCTTTTGAAAAATTAGTTTAAAAAGAGGTTTATATGGTAAAAAAAGGTGAGTGGGTTAAAATCGAAAAAATAATATTAAAACCTGAAGAAAGAACAGCCAAGATACCTGAGGAAACTAAAAAAGTCCCATATGTCGTTCATATCAATGGATTTTTACAAGAAGATGCAGAGTTAGGAGATGAAGTTACAATAGTAAGTAGAATTGGCAGGACTCATAAAGGAAAACTTATAGAGGAAAAACCATCCTTTAAGCACAACTTTGGCGATTTCGTTCCTCAACTTGTTGATATAAGCATTGAACTTAAAAAAGAGTTGGAAGAAATCAATAAAATTAAATAAATAAAATTTAGACCAATAAAATTAAATAAATACAAATAAATAATAAAGAGGAAAATATGGATAAAAGTTATAATGCAGTGATGAGTAGAAAAAATGAGATAATGAAAAAAGCTCTTGGTATAGATTATGAAAAATACAAAATTTCAGATATCTCTTTTGATTATGAAATGATGATGGATGATGTCGGTTACAGTATAAATGAGATAGCAGATATCCAAAAACAAAGTAAGGTAGGAAATACTCCACTTTATTATCTTTCAAATGTTACAAAACTTATAAGAAAATATTCCCCTAAAGGAAAAGGCGCAAAGATATACTTAAAAGATGAAGCAGCAAATGCATCTGGTTCATTTAAAGCAAGAAGAGCATCTTTGTCGGTTTATGAAGCCTTTAAAAGAGGTTATAAGGGTGTTATTGCTGCGACTTCTGGTAATTATGGCGCAGCAGTCGCCTCTCAAGCCGCAATGAGAGGTTTAAAGTGCATAATAATTCAAGAAGTATTTGATTCAAAATATGTTGGACAACCCGAAATCGTAGAAAAATCAAGAATTTGTGATGCCATGGGGGCTGAAGTTATAATGTCTTCAGTAGGACCTGAACTATTTTATTCATTATTATCAGCACTAGAAGATACTGGATATTTTAATGCTTCTCTGTATACACCATATTCTATTGCGGGGATTGAAACTTTAGGATGGGAAGTTATCAATCAGATAAGAAAACTTGAAGGAAGAGATCCAGATTATATTGTCGTCACTCATGCAGGCGGTGGTAATATAACTGGAACTGCAAGAGGAGTATTAAAATACAAATTGGAGTTCAAACCACACAATAATACTGAATTTGTTGCTTGTTCAGTTGATTTATCTGGTTTGCATATGGCATCTGACATTGACTTTAATAAAAAATCATTTACAACGGGGCATACTGGTTTTGGGGTTCCTTTTGCTCAATGGCCAGATAGAGCAGATACACCAAGAAATGCAGCACGACCTTTAAGATATATGGATAAATATCTAACTGTTACTCAGGGTGAGGTTTTTTATGCAACCGAAATGCTTGCCGCACTTGAAGGTATAGAAAGAGGACCTGCTGGGAATACTTCATTAGCAGGCGCGATAAATCTAGCAATGAATTTAGATCAAGATGCAATAGTAGTAGTTCAAGAAACAGAATATACTGGTGCTGGGAAACATCCTCAGGCTCAACTTTCATTTGCAGAAAAAAATGGTATAAAAATTTTAAGAGGAAATCCAGAAGATTGTATTAATGGTAAAACTATTGTTCTTCCAAGAAATCTATCTGATTTCCAATATAAAGAAATTGACTTAAAGAAACTAAAAATGTCATATCTTGAAAATTTAGTCGCGAATTTTCCAAAAGTAAAAATGCTAGAGGAAGATTTTGAATTTTTATCAAATGATATAAACGAAGAGACTAAATGGATAAAAGAGACAATTTTTAACATTTTATCTGAACATAAAAATGGGAAATAAAAATTAAAAAAGGAGAATAAACTATGAAATCTGGATTAGAAAGAAAAGATGATTTTCAATTAAGAAGAGCTCATCTTGCTAATCTATCTGATGAAGAATTAAAGAAAAGATTCTGGGAACTCACAGAAAAAATAGTTAATCCTATGATAGATCTAGCAAAAAAATATACTTCTCCATCGATTGAAAGATCTGTTCTACTAAGGATGGGGTTTAATTCAATAGAAGCGAACAAGATTGTGGATATCCTATATAAAAAAGATCTTTTAGGTCATGGGGTTGGAAATGTTATTCTTAAGATCAGTAAGAAAGAGAAGATCAATTATCTTGATGCTGGAAAGAAAATCATAGAAGGCTACCCATGTGAAAATCTTTTTTAATAAATTTTAGAAAGGAGAGTTTATGGATTTAAAACCAGATAAAAAAATAGATATAGCAGAGATCTTAAAAAATCTTGAAAATTATAGAGCAAAAAAGAGAGGATGGGTTTGGAGAAAACCTAAACCTGGTCAAAAACTTAGCGATCATACTTTTTATGACCATTCAGAAAGTTTAAAAAATTCCGTTCCACTTCCTGCTGCAAAATATTTTGATGGAATCGATCCACAACCAAATCCAGTCATTACAACAGAGATTGCTTCTGGTAGATTTGAAGATGACATAAGAAGGATGAGAATGGCTGCTTGGCATGGAGCAGATCATATTATGGTCATAAGGACTACTGGACAATCTCACATAGATGGCCTTATTGAAGGTACACCAGAAGGGATTGGAGGAGTTCCAATAACTAGAAAGCAGATTAGAGCCACTAGAAAAGCACTTGATTTGATAGAAGAAGAAGTAGGAAGACCAATAAATTTTCATTCATATGTATCTGGTGTTGCAGGTCCAGAAGTAGCAGTAGTTTTTGCGGAAGAAGGGATTGCTGGGGCTCATCAGGATCCTCAGTACAATGTTCTTTATAGAAATGTAAATATGTATAGATCGTTTGTTGATGCTGCAGAAGCAAAAAAAATTATGGCTGATGCTAATATTTTTCAAATTGATGGTGCCCATAATGCAAATGCTACCGCAAAAAAAGCATGGAAAGTTAGACCAGAACTTATGGTTCAGCATGCAATAAACTGTATGTATTCATTAAAATCTGGTATGGACTCAAGAAATATAGGGCTTTCAACAGTTCCACCTACAGCACCTCCTGCACCAAAGCTTTGGTATGATCTACCTTATGCTGTTGCTTTAAGAGATCTTTTCAGTGATTTTAAGTTTAGAGCTCAACAAAATACAAGATATGTTGAATCTGATACTGATGAAGCGCAAATAACACATGCAATAGACACATTAATCTCGGCATTAACATCTGCTGATTTACAATCTACAATAACTCCTGATGAAGGAAGAAATGTCCCTTGGCATCAAAACAATATTCGTTCTGTTGATGCAACAAAACAGGTATTTAACGCTCTTGATGGCCTAAAACAATTTGTAAAACTCGATATGGATGGCCCTTTAGGCGAAATAGTAAGAGAATTAAAAGAAAGAGCTGTCTTGTTTTTAGAAGAGATACTCGAAATTGGTGGTTATTTTAATGCTGTAGAAAAAGGATATTTTGTCGATTCAGGTTATTATCCAGAAAGAAATGGCGATGGTATTGTTAGAGAGCAAAACGGGGGAGTCGCTTATGGAACTATAATAGAGAGAAAAGATGATTACTTCGCTCCAGTATGCTCCCACTTTGGTATAAATCATTTACCAGAAGGAATAAAAAAACCATGTGATGCGATTGATGGCTGTACATTATGTAAACCAGAAAAAATATCATTTATAGATGAACTTGACCCTGAAGATAATGTTAATAATAGAATAAAATCTTTAGTAGAAGATGAAAAAAATGGGATAATAAAACCAGAAGTAGAATGGCATGGCGATGGATTTGTTACTGTCGAAATGGTTTTACCAACCTTTGAAGAAGCAGCGGAAGTCGCTGCCTTAGAAATAGCAAAGAAAATGACTTTGATAGATCCTCAAGTCATCCACAAGAGAGTTTTGCATCCAGCAGAAGGTACTATGCTTTTAGTTAAAGGAAGAGTAGAGCATTATGTGAAACTTTCAGATATAAAAATACCCGAAAAAGTCCAACATTTATCAGATGAAGTAATAGAAAAATTTGTCAAAGAAAACGATTTAAAAGTTGTGGGTGCTACACTTGGTGAAGATGAACATTCTGTAGGACTTCAAGAAATAATGGATATAAAACATGGTGGGATTGAGAAATGGGGATTTAAATGTTACTACCTAGGTACATCCGTTCCAGTTGAAAAACTTGTTGACGCAGCAATCGAAGTTGGAGCAAAAGCAATTTTAGCTTCGACTATAATAACTCATGGCGATGTTCATAGGTATAATATGAAAAAATTGGATCAGGTATGTAGGGAAAAAGGGATAAGAGATAAAGTCTTACTTATATCTGGTGGAACTCAAGTTACAAATGATGTGGCAATTGAATGTGGTATGGATGCTGGTTTCGGAAGAGGTACTCATGGTATTGATGTCGCTGATTTTATAGTCAAAAAGCTTATGAATAAGGCAAAATAGTCATATTAATAGTCATACCCTCATATATTCATACCAATCATAGAATTTATTAAAAAAAAATAGCGGACAAAGTAATTTGCCCGCTATTTTTTTTTGAAAAAAAGATCATCTTAATAGTTTTAATCTGTTTTCTATTTTGTAAAAGAATCTTTCTTTTGATTTTTCAAAAAACTTAAATGATTCCTCTATCAATTTTTCCAATACTTTTAAAATATCTTCTCTATTTGATTTTAAGTTGTAATTTCCTTCATTTTTCTCATAAAAAATATTCTCTATCCTTTTTATTTTTAAATTATCCCTTATATTTTCCTTTTCAATTTTATTGCTTGATAAGAAAGCAATATCGATATCTTGAATATTAATAAATTCCTTATTTGGTAAATATTCTTTAAAAATATTTTCGTTTTTTTCGAGTATAGAAGATTTCCTTTTTTTGTTATCAAAGCTTATAGTAAGTGCCTCAATATTTAGTTTAGATAGAGCTGGAGTTAAATAATCTTGTCTTTTCATGTAATAATATATATCTATGGTTTCATTGCAATGGTATACAAGTAAATCAAAAGAGTTATCAAAACCAGCAAGTATTATTTTATCAGAAATTTTCGTTGCAAATGAAATCGCTGCAAGTCCGACATTTCCATAAATTGGGATTTCAAATAATGATAATGTTTTACTTATATAATTCGATAGAGGATTTACTGGCAAGAATTTATCTTTTTCACCATCAATTGTAGTTGGTAAAAGACCAGTAAAAAAAGTTAAATTTTGGTAACTTTTATATTTTTCAGCAATCTTATATGAGCCTGAAATTTCAATTGCTAAGGTAGAATTTTTTAAATCATCTATACCAAGAAAATCAAGAAAATTTAAGGTCTGTGGATCGAGAGCGATTATTAGATCTGGTTGAATATCATTTTTTAGTAATATTCGTAAAGCCGTATCTACAAC
The DNA here is from genome assembly GCA_012797605.1 of Spirochaetales bacterium. Classification (GTDB taxonomy): domain Bacteria; phylum Spirochaetota; class JAAYUW01; order JAAYUW01; family JAAYUW01; genus Exilispira. The sequence continues at coordinate 14,719 of JAAZOT010000095.1, forward strand.
AATTATATAACAATATTTTTGGATGTTTTTTATCAATTCAAGATTTTTATTCAATGAAGGACCCGCACTTACAACCAAAGTGGGAATTTCGTTGTCTAGAAAAATCTCTATGGTATTTTGTATGTATTTTAAGTTTTCTAAAGTATTTATTATTTGTTTTGGAAGCATTATAAAATGGGTTGTGTAATCTGATAAAAGTTCATTAAATTTTTGAGAAAAATAGTCTATTAGAACTTTATGATTCTCACATAAAATTTTATCATATTCATCTAATTTAATATTTCCAGTAGGTTCAGAAATAAGGGTAAGGTTCTGGCTTAAAAAATTTATTATTAAATCGATATCGTAAGTAGATTTTATTAAAAAAATCTTTTCCTTATTTTTGATTATTTCTTTCAAGTTAAAAGTTAAGAAAATCTTACCCAAAAAAGATAGATCTTCTAAAAAAATTATAGATAATTCTGGTTCTATTTTGTTTTGTTTAATAAAGATAATAAAACTAAGAAAAGAGGTGAAAACCAATAGTTTGCTTTTAGATAAATCCTGTTTCACCTCTTTTTTAACTTTGATGTAAAACTTTTCACTTAATTCAATTTCTATTATTTCATCATAATCTTTAAATTTAAATCTGCAAAAATTATTTTTATTTTTAAATAATTCGTAAAAGATTTGATATGTAAGTTTATCTTTGAGAAATCTTAAATTATCTTCAAAACTAATATTTTGCATTCACAGGGCTATTTTTTGGATAAACAACTTTGGATTTATTCTGTAAAAAGACTTTTAAATCATTTGAAAGTATATACTTAAATACTCCAATCACATCACGGATAACATCGGTTAATTTTTGCTCAAATAATTCCTTTGTCCCCTTATTTTTTTCAAGAACTTTCAACACTACAAAACCTTTATCAAGTTTTATAGGTTTGGATATAGCACCTATGTTTAATATAACTAATTGATCATAAACATCGTTAGCACCTGAAAATTCGGATATGCTAGTATTGTTTTCATCGATAATAGTTTGTCTATAAGCGAATTCACCAGTTTTTGAAGGTTTAAATCCAAATTCTTTTTCGATAGATTTCAAGTCATTTTTTACATAATAATCATAAACCTTTTGAGCATTTGCTTTAGCTTTATCTAATAAGACAGCTTCATTTATCTGTGTATAATCCTGTAAGACTTTTTCCCTTGTTTTGGGATCATTTAATGTAGGGATATAGGGTGGTTTAATGCATTTAATTATATGATAGCCATATTCAGATTTGACTGGGTCTGAAACTTCACCAGCTTTTGTGAGTTTAAATGCAGCATCAGAAAATTCTTTTACCATTGTCTTTCTATCGAATATTCCAAGATCACCACCAGTGGTTTTTGAACCTTCATCTATACTATATTTCAAAACATACTCAATAAATTTATTAGGGTCTTGTTTCAATTCAATAGCTATTTTTTGAGCGGTTTCTAGATCTTTTACAAGTATATGAGCAGCTTGCATAACTTCATAGTTTGATTTGACGCTTGAATAATACTTTTCAAGTTCTTCATCAGAAACTTTATCTATTGGAATATAAAAATACTCAAATTTATATAAATCATGTGTAATATGATAATATTTATCTAGTTCGAAATTTGTTACAAATACAGAACCAAAGGAAAGATCATTTTCTAAAACCTCTTTACTTAAATCGCTTTTAAATTTATTAAAATAGTATATCTGCTGATCCTTTGATAATTTCGCAAAAGCAAACTCTCCCTTTTCGTCATAAAACATACCACTATCTTTTATTTTCTGGTTAACTCTCGTATTTGATACTCTAATTTTATAGTCCAATGTTGCCTGTTCGAATATTTTATCTTCTACAACCTGCTGGATAAAACTATTAAATATAAGTTGTTGATATTGTTCATTTAAATCTGGAATCCTTTGTTTCCAGTATTCTATGATTTGATTATAGCTAAAACCAAGTTCTCTTGTCCAATAAACTGGTTGTCCATTAACAACAACAATGGCATTAGATGGAACACCAGCATTAGGGGTAAAATAAATAACCCCAAAAACACCAAAAGCAAGTATTACGACAACAGCGACAATATAAAATATTATTGTATTTGTCTTTTTTTTCATAGGGTATCCTTAATTTCCTGTATAAGTTATATATAAATCAAGACTGAAAATAAGATAGTTGGTAAAAAAGTCAACTAAAACCTATAATAGTATATTTTTAATAGTAATTTTTTTAATGTAAGTGGTTTATTAAAATTTTAATCCCTATACCTATTAAAACTAATCCACCAAACACTTCGAGTTTATTTTCAAATAGATGTCCTAAGGTCTTTCCAATCCTAACACCTATCGCTGAAACTATAAAAGTAATTATTCCTATAATAAAAGCAGAGAAAAATATAGATACATTAAGAAGGGATAAGGATATTCCAATAGCAAGAGCATCAAGCGATGTAGCAATGGCTAGAATAAAAAGTTCATAAAATGAAAAGATTTTATTTTCTTGTTTTTCATTTTCTTTTAAAAAGATTGATTCATAGATCATTTTGAGACCTACAATTAATAAAATACCAAAAATAACAAAATGATCCCATTTTTCAATATATCTAATTATACCTTTACCAGCCAACCAACCAATAGTAGGCATCAATGCTTGAAAAAACCCAAAGAATAATGCTACTCTCATAGTATATCTAAATGCGGCAGATATCTTCAATGTTTTTATTGTTGTTCCACTAGTTACTGCTACTGCAAATGCATCTAGTGATAAACTTAAAGCTATCAATATTAGTGTAATCAAATTCATTATTTTAAGTTCCTAAAATGCTTAATTTAAGAATTTATAAATTTTTTAATATTAAAAAATATCAAATTTGATCTTTATAATCTTGAATGAATGCAGCATGCAGATATTTTTCAGATATAAAGTAATTTATAAAAATTATAGAGGATGATGTTATAAATGAAGATATTCTTGCGAAAATAAAAAGACCAGCCGCAAACAAAGCTCTCATATCCAATGGTAAGGTTTCTGATATTGAGAGGAAAAGCACTACAGCGGGAAATTCTGGATAAGCAAAACCATCTTTTACAAAAAATAAAAGTAACATACCTAAAAATAATGGTAGAATTTCTAAAAATGATAGGCTAACTTGTTGTATCTGTAGGATATAGAAAAATCCTATAATAGATGTTATTGCAATCCCATCAATGTTAAATATTAGACCTAACGAAGAATAGATTGATGAAATTGTTCTATTTATTCCTAGATTTTTCTCAGTATGAAAGATAATATTTTGATAATTTGTAACTACTGAACCTGTTGCAAATCCAGAAATTTGAGCACCTAAAACACTTTTAAAATAATGTGCTGGATTTTTCTTCAACCAAAAATATATTATGAAAAATGGGATTAAATATACTTGAAATACCAGTGAAAATAGCATTACAATTAATGGTTTTACTATAAATATAAAATTAGCAGTTTGCTTTATTGTATTTGCAAGGCCAAAACCAATAAAAAATGTAGAAAATGCAAAAATCTCTATTAAATAGAGGTTTATATAATCTAAGATTTCTTCAATAGATTTGGATAAGTTCAAAAATACTTCTCCTCTTTTCACTGCATAATAGATAGCAATACCAACAAACATAGCTATTAGAAATGTTGGGAAAATCTGATATATATTTGTTGAGAAAAGATCTGAAAAACTTTTTGGAATATAATTAACAATCGTATCAAAAATTGAATTGAATTCCAATAAAGCTGGTGTTTTTGTGTCAAATAGATCTATCTGATAACCAGGTTTTACTAAAATTGAAAATACAATGGCTTGAATTGTTGCAATTAAACCAGATAAAAATGTAAAGAGAAAAAATAAAGGGAAAATTTTACCGGTTTTGCCAGTATCTTTAAGACTAGAAAAAGCAATAATTATAGAAATAAAGATGTAAGGTTTAACAATAAAAGTCAACATTCTTATGAAAATTTGTTCGATTGTTTGACATATTTTATATAAAACTGGAAGATAAGGAATAAAAAGACCCAAAATAAAACCTAAGATTATAAATATTAATATTTTAGAAGAAATCTTCATTTATCCCCCTTTTATATGTTTTACAAAAGATATAAATTAATTGTAACTTTTTAATTATAAATCAAGAAAAATTTTGAAAAAATACTTTCTTGACTTTTTATTTTGATTTATAAATATTTAACTAAGGAAAAAGGATGATTTCGTGACTTTTCAAAATGATAAAAGAATTCGAATAATAAGCGGTCATTATGGGGTTGGCAAATCTGAGTTTGCTTCCAACTATGCCCTAAAACTTATAAAATCTAAAAAAAATCGTGAAAAAGTAGCAATAGTAGATATCGATATCGTAAATCCATATTTCACAACAAGAGGGATAAAAGATTTTTTAAATAAACATAAGATAGAAATAATTGGACCTTCAAAAGAAGCTACAAATGCAGATTTACCAGCCATTCCAAGAGAGATAGACTCTGTTTTTTTCGATGATAAATACGATGTTATAGTTGACTTGGGTGGTGATGCAGCTGGATCAAAGGTTATCGGAAGATATAGTCATAATCTTGAAAATTTAGGTTATGATTTTTATTATCTTGTCAATGTTAATAGACCATTTTCAGAAGATTTCGATGGAGTATATCAATTTCTTTTAGATATACAAAATGCATCGAGGCTTAAAGTCACGGCAATAGTTAATTCGACCCATTTACTTTACGATACAACTTTGGAAGAGATCAAAAAAGGGGATGATATTTGTAAAAAACTTTCTGAAAAGTTATCCATTCCATATAGGTATGTAGTTATTCCAAATTGGTTGTTAAAAAATGGTGAAAATCTCGAAGAAAAGTTTTTCGCACAAGATATATTTGATTTAGATATTACATTAAGACCAGTATGGTTATCCAACATGAATTTATGAATTGGAATCTTTAAATGGATCTCTTGTTTTAATGTTTTCACAATTAAATAGTTTCTAATAGAAATAATTTTATAAAAACTTTAGGAGGAATCATGCCAAAAGGTAAAGTTACCTTTAATACGGAGTTATGCAAGGGTTGCGAACTCTGTACTACTGTTTGCCCTGTGAAAATCGTCGTTATGGATTTCACAAGGATGAATACTAAAGGATATCATCTGGCAACTGTAAATGA